>NZ_JYHN01000030.1:0-97160 GCF_000954015.1 Clostridium sp. FS41 | reverse complement strand
GATTGTCTCTTCCTATCATGTTAGGGGTTAAAAGTCGGTATTAACCGATACCCCCATTCTTTCTTAAAATGGTCATTCCTTACATGGTCCAGGCTGCATATCAAACTCCGGACGGAAGGCTATTTGCAGATTCTTCCGCATATAATAGAATGGGAAGATCCCTTATAAAAACGTAATTTATCCATATCATATGCAAGAAAATCAAATAGACACTGTGTTTACAATCGTGTATACTTAAAAATAACGATGTATTACAGGCTGTATGTTTGGTATTGGAGAAGGACAATGAATCGAAGGAAATATAGGGTTCTGGCAATTATGCTGCTGGGGGTGCTGCTGGGGGGCGCAGGATGTGCGGGCAGGGAGAGCCTTGTGCTGGATCCTAAATCCCCCACGGTCATCACCATGTGGCATGCTTATAATGCAGTGGCAAAGGCCCAATTTGACGATCTGGTAATGGAGTTTAACGAGACCGTGGGTATGGAACAGGGGATCGTGTTGGATGCGGTGGGATACGGCTCCAGCGAGGAGCTGGAGGATGTCCTTTACGCGTCAGCTAATCATGTGATAGGGTCAGACCCCCTTCCGGATATATTTGCATCCTATCCGGATAATGCGTATCGATTGGATAAGATAGCCCCTCTGGTCAGTTTGGACCAATATTTTACAGAAGAGGAAAGGGAAAAATACAGGCCGGAATTTTTGGAGGAGGGTGTGTGGGACGCCTCCGGAGGATTTAAAATGATCCCGGTCTCAAAATCCACGGAACTTTTATATCTTAACAGAACGGACTGGGACCGGTTTGCTGAGGAAACCGGCGCCTCCATGGATCTGCTGCAGACCTGGGAAGGGCTGTCGGAGGCAGCTTCCATGTACTATGAATGGTCTGGTGGATGCGCGTTCCTGGGCATGAATTCATACAATGACTTTATGATGCTGTCCGCAGCACAGATGGGTGGTCAGGTGTATCAGATCAGGGACGGCAAGGTGGAATTTACCTATCCGGAGGAAATTGCAGCAAAAGCCTGGGATGCCTTCTATGTGCCCCACATCAAGGGATGGTATGAGAGCAGCGTATATAATCAGGATGGGATCAAGAGCGGCCGTCTGATGGCTTACATCGGTTCCTCTGCCGGGGCCGGTTTCTTTCCCCGGGAGGTGATAGAGAGTGAGAACCAGTCCCATGTCATCGAGTGCGAAAGCCTTCCATACCCCACCTTTCAGGACGGAACCTCCTATATGACCCAGAGAGGGGCAAACATGGCCGTGTTTGCATCTGATACGGCTCATGAATACGGCTCGGTCCAGTTCCTTAAGTGGTTTACGCAGCCGGAGCAGAATATCCGGTTTGCCGTATCCACCGGTTACCTTCCGGTGGAAATGGAGACGCTGGCATCTGTTAACGACCTTTTAGGCCGGGTGGATGAATCCAACAACGCGGCCGTGGTCAGGAGCAGCATACAGACTGCCCTGGATGCCATGAGCGCCCGGGAGTTCTATATCCGCAGGCCCTTTGAGGGTTCATACGATATGACCCAGACCTTTGCGTCTTCCCTGGAGGATAAGGTATCCCTTGATCTCCATGAGAAAAAGCGGAGGATGGAGGCCGGAGAGAGCCGGGAAGGTGTGGAGCGTGACCTTCTGGGAGAAGGGAACTTGAAAGAATGGTACGAAGCTCTCATAAAGGAGATGGCTGGTAGGACAGATGGGTAAAAAGAATATTAGCAGTTCAATCGCATTTAAGCTGGCAGTGGTGTTTATCTGTTTTGCTATATTCCAGAGCATTTTGCTGGCATCCCTTATGGTGCAGGGAGGTGTTCTGAAACAGGCTGAGGCCAATCAGTACCGCTTTTTCTCGGAAAAAGTCAATGGCCGCAGCAATAATCTGGAAAATCAAATGAAGAATATCTGGACGAATCTGGATTATGACATGGAACAGATCAGCCAGTTTTTTGAGACAGAGGCAGATGCCAAACAGGCTGACCAGATCCTGGAGGAGATGGCGCCCCTTGTCATGGATGCAATGCTGCGCACCAAAACAACGGGAGCATTTCTTGTGATCCCGGAGCAGGGGGAGGATGCGGATCATTCCCTGCCTGCCCTGTACTTCAGAAACAATAATCCGGACAGGAGCAGCAGGGAGAACTCCAACCTTTATATGCTGGTAGGACCATGGAATGTGGCGGAGAAAATGCAGATTGCAACCACGGCAAACTGGAGCTTCCGCCTGAATATGACAGATTCCAACCAGGCGTTTGTGACAAAACCATATGAGGCGGCCCGGGAGATAGGCAAGTCCAAGTGGTTGGGATACTGGAGCCCTCCCTTTAAGGTCAACCCTCAGGATGAGGAGGTCATTACATACTCCACTCCTCTGTTTGGAGCGGATGGAAACGTTAAGGCCATATTCGGCGTGGAAATATCCGTAAGCTACCTGTATCATTTCCTTCCAGCATCCGATCTGCAGACAGCCAACGCATATGGGTATGTTCTGGGGATCAGAGATGAGGAGGGACAGCTGCGGGCAGCCGTGACCCATGGCGCCATGCAGAAGAGAATGCTGGAGGAGGGGAAGCCCCTGGATCTTACCAGTGTGGACCAGGAAAATTCCGTTTACAGGCTTATGAACCACAAAAGCAATGAGGAGATATTTGCCTGTCTCAACCCCATGGGAATGTATTATTACAATACGCCCTTTGAGAATGAGGAATGGTATATCATCGGGCTGATAGAACGGCCGGTCCTTCTTCAGTTCCCGGAAAAGATAGGGAGGATCCTGAATTATTCCTTTCTTGTGTCCATTATCATTGGGTTTATCACAGCCATTATCACCAGCCAATGGTTTACAAGACATGCCAAGCTGATCGAGCTATCCGGGCTTCCGGTAGGTGTTTTTGAGATCGGCGGTCACTCAGGCCGGGTTTATATGACCAGTCAGATCCCCCGTCTGTTTAATCTTACCAGGGAACAGGAACGGAAGTTTTCCAGGGATAAGAATCAGTTTATCGCCTTTTTAAAGGAACTTAAGTCCCTGGAATCCGGGGAGGAGGGAGTCTATAAGATGGAGGCGGAGGGTGAGTACCGGTGGATTAAGATAACTCGGAAAAATTCAGAAAATCCTGTGCGCTGTGTGGTGGAGGATGTGACGGATGAGGTCCTTCAGACAAAGGCATTAAAAAAGGAGCGCGACAGGGACGGACTCACCGGGGTTAAGAACCGTATGGCCTTTGGAACGGTCATGGAACAGATCAAAGGGAGGCTGGATGAAACGTCAGTATGGGCGTTGGTGATGTGTGACCTGAATGACCTGAAAGGTGTAAACGATGCCTTCGGACATGATAAGGGGGATGAATATATCCGCGCAGCGGCGGATGCGATCCGGGATTCATTCCCACGGGGACAGGTGTTCCGTATAGGAGGGGATGAGTTTGCGGTCATCCTTTCAGGCGTCTCCCCTCAGGAAGTAGAAGAGGGTGTCCAGGTCCTGAGATGTACAATGGAGGAATACAGCAGCCGGTGCAGCTTTGACGCCTCTGTGGCAGCCGGTACGGCCTTTTATGACCCGGTCCTGGACTCGGACTTAGAGGGAACATTAAACCGGGCGGATGCGGGAATGTATGCAAATAAGAGGAAAATGAAAGCATAGGGAGTGGAATGAACTATGGGGTGGACTGGACGTATGGATTCCACTCAGACCACGCTCTGGTTGTTCTCTTTTGCCGTGGAATGATAATATTCAATCGCCAGTTCAATAAAGGTCTTACCCGCTTTGGTGAGGTAATGACCTTTTTTGTATGTGGCGCACAGCTCCCAGAAGGGATGGGAGGGGAGGTAGAAGTAGGCCACATCCTGCTGCTCCTTGGCATAGTTTTGAGTGATCAGCGAGCAGGCCATGTTGTTTTTCACCATGTTGCACAGGGTCAGGTTGCTGGAGGTCTCAAACAAGATCCGGGGAACGAAGCCGGCCTCCTCAAAAAGGGGGTCTATGACCGTGCGCAGGGTGGAGTTCTTAAACATCAGCACAAACTGCATGTCCTTAAAGTCACGCAGGTCAGCAGTGGCAAAGGGCTGTCCCGGGGGATTGGCGTGTCTGGCCAGGGGGTGGGACCGGGGAACGGCCAAAAGGATATTCTCATAGTAGATATGGATATACTCATCATTTGTCTTGTCCTTCTCGCTGAGGGTGACAAAGCCCAGGTCCAGGTATCCCTTGGATATCATGGACTGCTGATTCTTTACGCCGATCTCCTGAGGCTCTATGGTGATGTGGGGAAACTGCTGATAGAACTGGGGATAGATGCTCATCAGCATGGTAATGCCTCGTTCCGGTGTGAGTCCCACGGACAGGCGTCCCACCTTGTTGTCGGCCATGTCATTAAGTATATCATAGGCTTCCTGCTTTAACTGAAGCATCTGGCGGGCGTAACTTACATAGACCTTACCGGCCTCTGTGAGGCGCAGGTCGTTCTTGCTGCGGTGGAACAGCTGGATGCCCAGCTCAGATTCCAATTTCAGAAGCTGCTGGTTCAGACCGGACTGGGATATGTAAAGGCGTTCGGCTGCCCGTGTAATGCTGTTCTCATCTGCAATTTTCACAATGTATTCTAATTGTTTCAGATCCATATTCCTTCTCCTGATTTGTGAATAAGTTTTACTTAGTCTTTCTATCGAAACAAGTAATTTGACTTAGTTATATATATTTTATACAATAAAGACATGAAAAACACAAGAGCAAAATTACAAAATGACGGTTAACATTTTGTTAAAAAGCGCAGTAAGTAAAAAATAACACATAATTCATAAGCTGGGAGGTAGTGAAAATGTCGCCAACAATTACAAAGATGGAAGTCTGGCCGGTTGCAGGCTGTGACTGCATGGAATTGAACCTGAGCGGAGCCCATGCGCCGTATTTTACCAGGAACGTGGTGGTTCTGTACGGGGACAATGGTGAGACAGGCGTGGGTGAGGTGCCGGGAGGACAGAAGATCACAAAGGCATTGGAAGAGTGCATTCCCCTTGTGGTGGGCACCAAGGTGGCGGAATATAAGAGTACGCTGCTAAAGGTAAAGAAGCACCTGGAGGAAAAGGGCGAGGAGGATGTGAGAGGGAACCAGACCTTTGACCTGCGCACCGGTGTGCATGTGGTGACAGCCATTGAGGCGCCCTGCCTGGATCTGCTGGGAAAGCATCTTGGGGTACCTGTGTGTGAGCTTTTGGGAGAAGGACAGCAGAGAGACAAGGTTCGTATGCTGGGTTACCTGTTCTTTGTGGGAGACAGGAACAAGACGGATCTTCCCTATCTTTCAGAGCCTGATTCCGATTGTGAGTGGTACAGGATCCGCCATGAGGAAGCTCTGACAGCCGAGTCCATTGTGGCTTTTGCAAAGGCTACAAAAGAGAAATACGGGTTTGAGGATTTTAAATTAAAGGGCGGCGTGCTTCCAGGAAACGAGGAGATGGATGTCATCCGGGCCCTGAAAAAGGAATTCCCCCATGCCAGGATCGATCTGGATCCCAACGGCGGATGGCTGTTGGAACAGGCGGTTAAATACGTGGAAGGAATGCAGGGCATCCTAACATACTGTGAAGATCCGTGCGGTGCAGAGGGAGTGTACTCCGGGCGTGAGATCATGAGCGAGTTCCGCCGCCGTACAGGATTCCCCACAGCCACTAACATGATTGCCACGGACTGGAGGGAAGTAGGACACTCCCTGGAATCCCAGGCAGTGGATATCATCCTGGCAGACCCTCATTTCTGGACCATGGCCGGCTCCGTAAGGGTGGGACAGATGTGTCATGACTTTGGCTACACATGGGGTTCCCATTCCAACAACCATTTTGACATCTCACTGGCCATGTTCACCCAGGTGGGCGCAGCTGTCCCGGGAGAGTACAATGCGCTGGATACGCACTGGATCTGGCAGGAGGGCCTGGAGCGCCTGACCAAGGAGCCGCTTCAGATCGTGGACGGATGCGTGGCTGTCCCGAAAAAGCCGGGCCTTGGAGTTGAGGCGGATATGGACCAGATCAAGAAGGCAAACCAGCTTTACCTGGAAAACTGCCTTGGGGCCAGAAATGATGCAATGGGTATGCAGTACCTGATACCCGGCTGGAAATTTGATCCCAAACGTCCTTGTCTGGTAAGATAAATAAACATATAAAAAAGGAGAATGAGTAATGAAGAGAAGAGTATTGTGTATGTTATTGGTGTTGGCAATGGCAGTGACCTGCCTGGCAGGCTGCAACAGAAAGAAATCCGTCCGCGTGGTGATCGGTTCCTCCTCCACCAGCGGTGACAGCTACCTTATAGCTGATACAGTGACCCGTTACCTGGCAGAAGAGATGGGGTGGGATGCAAAAGTTGATCCCGTTGGCGCGGCAGAGATGTTTGAGATCCTCCGTACCGATAAGGGCAAGGGCGACACCATCGCGATCTTCCACGACATGATGTACCTGGGTGTTGTGTTTGGCACATACGGAGAAGAATACGCACTTGAAAATATCACCGTTGGCCCAAGAGTGGCCCAGAACCCGGGATGCTGTTTTGCAGCCAAGGCCGATGCGCCTTACAGTACAATGGTGGAAGCAGCTGAATACCTGAAGGCAAATCCGGATGCTGAGATCCGCGTGGCCTGTGAGAACGGCTCCGTATCCACCCTGTGCTATCTTGCGTACTACAACTGGGTACTTGACAACTACGGCCAGGAAGTAGCTGACCAGCTCCGCGTGATCGCAGCAGGTGTTACCTCTGAGAAGCGTCAGATGTTATGGGACGGCAATGTAGACATTATTTTTGATGATTATTACGGAATCCAGCAGTATGTGGGTGTTGACGACAAGCAGCTGGCCATGAAATGCGTGGGCCTTCTGGATGAGATTGAGGGCGCTGAAAATGCTCCTACTTATGCCGAGCAGGGAATCACCTTTAATAATGAACCATTTTCACTGTCCAAAGATTTCCTTGTATACTATCCTCAGAATATTGATGCCGAATTTGCAAAGGCAGTGGATGCAGCAGCAGCCAAGGTTTGTGAAAATGCCAATTTCCAGTCCGATATGGCCAAGTTAAATTACAGAGGCGCATATCTGGATTCCGCGGCAGCAAAAGAATTTATCTACAATAAGAGAACAGACATGACCCAGCTGATTGAGGCATGCCCGGACTTTGATTACCTGACACAGTGATCATAGTCTGACACAGTGACCATGGCCTGACTCAGTGACAACCGGCTAAAACGCACATAAGCGCCCGGAACACGGGCGCTGAGTGCTCCTTAAGAGGAGGGAAAGCTTGTGAAGCTTAAGATTATAAATTCAACATCACACTGGGTCATGCCCAGGATCGTGATGGTAATTCTGGTGATTCTCTTAATCATCATAGCAGTCCAAAGGATGATCAGCTGCAAGAAAACAGGAACACCATTTATTAACCTTAAGAACTACCGTTTCTTTATGCCAGGATGGGATAAGGTAAAGCTGCTGGGGAGTATCCTCACCTTTATTGTTTATATTTACCTGATGGAGTTTTTAACATTCCTTCCGGCCAGCATCATCAGTATCTTTCTGTTAAATGTTCTCTTTGACAATGAGAGAACAAAAAAGAGCATGATAACATCCGGTGTCATATCAGTTGGATTTTCCATATTTATCTGGCTGGTATTCGGGGTCCTGTTCCGCATCACTTTACCATAAAAGGAGGTTTCGATCATGTTTGGAATTATGAATATTATAATGTCGTTCCTCGGAGTGGTGATCGGTATTGTATTTGGAGCACTTCCCGGTATGACAGCAACCATGGCAATAGCGGTTTTTCTGCCGTTGACGTATTCACTGGACCTGGGCCAGGCGCTCTGCCTGCTGCTGGGTCTTTATGTAGGCGGCATCAGCGGCGGCCTTGTACCGGCTATCCTGATCAATATCCCGGGCACGCCTTCCTCCATTACAACGGGTTTTGACGGTCACCCCATGGCTGCCAGAGGAGAAGGTGAGAGGGCGCTGAAGATCGGTATCACTGTATCGCTGATCGGCGGTCTGATCTCCCTGCTGGCCCTGTTCTTCTTTACACCCCCGCTGGCAAAACTGGCCATCAAGTTTTCCGCTGTTGAAAAATTCCTGATCATTGTATTTGCAATGACGGTTATTGCAGCCCTTTCCAAGGGATCCATGACAAAGGGAGTTTTTGCAGGTTTCCTGGGCGTGCTGGTTACCTTGATCGGCCGCTTCTTTGACAACCAGCAGCTGCGCATGGTGCCCTCCTTCCTGACTGTGGAACTGGGAAGCGGGTTTCAGCTGCTCCCTGTCCTCATCGGACTGTTTGCCCTTTCACAGATCCTGCTGGAAGCGGAAACGGGAATGAAACGGAATCCAAAGATGGAAGGCGGCATCAAGGGCGGAGGAAAGGGGTTCTCCTTCTCAGACTTAAAGGGACAGGGCATTAATACGATCCGTTCCTCCGCCATTGGTACGTTTATGGGAATCCTTCCCGGAGTGGGCGGTTCCGCGGCATCCCTTCTGTCCTACAGCCAGGCCAAAAACTTCTCCAAACATCCGGATGAATTCGGAAAGGGCTGTGTGGATGGTCTGGTTGCCTCCGAAGCGGCAAACAATGCACTGACCGGCGGTGCCCTGATCCCTCTTTTGTCCCTGGGAATTCCGGGAGACAGCACCACGGCAGTTCTGGTAGGCGCCTTCCTTTTACAGGGAATCCAGGTGGGACCGTTGTTCATTACCCAGAACCCGGATCTTTGGAGGGATATCCTTCTTGGCCTGGTGGTGTGCAACATCATCATGTTTGTAGTAATGTTTTATCCCATTAAGTATATTGCAAAGATCATCAACATCCCGAAAAACCGCCTTTATCCGGTTGTGATCCTGATGTGCGTGGTGGGCTCCTATGCTATCCGCAACGGAAATATGTTTGATGTGTGGACTCTGCTGATTTTTGGAATTGTTGGTTTTGTGTTCAGCAAAACCGGAATCCCCTCCGCTCCCTTCCTCATTGGCTTTATTTTGGGAGATGACTTTGAGAAATATTTTATCGATGTGTTAAAGTCTTCAGAGGGAAGCTTTGCAGCATTTTTTAACAGGCCCATCGGCAATGTGATCTGGGTCCTGATCCTGATCTCACTTGCCTATGCATATTTTGATAATAAGAGAAGCAAGAAATTAGAAGCACAGAAGATAGAATTGCAGAATAAGGCCTGATGGGATAGGCCTTCCGGATGGAGGTAACCTAATGTTAAGCAAAACACCTGTAATAACGGATATGAAGGTCATTCCCTGTGCGGGATACGACAGCATGCTCCTGTCCTTAAGCGGGGCCCATTCCCCTCTCTTTACCAGGAATATCGTGGTCATAACGGATAACTCCGGCAATACGGGAGTGGGAGAGGTGCACGGCGGGGATGATATCACAAAGATACTTGAAAGCTACGTCCCCCTGGTGGTGGGCAGGACGATTGGAGAGTACAAGAGCATTGTCAGCTGCATCAGAAATAACGGATATGTGCCCGGGGGCAATGACGGGCAGGGGCTTCAAAAGCTGGACCTGAGCAACCTGAAGTTTGTGGTACATGCGGAGACAGCGGTGGAATGCGCCCTGCTGGATCTGATGGGGAAATTCCTGGGCCTGCCTGTCTGCGAACTGCTGGGAGATGGACAGCAGAGGGATAAGGTGGTGATCCTGGGGTATCTGTTCTATTGCCAGGATCATACAAAGACGGATATGAAGTACCTGGATGAAAGTGATTCTGATGACAAATGGTTCAGCCTCAGGCGCAGGACAGCCATGACCACGGACCGCATTGTTGAGAATGCATACGCCATGAAAGAAAAATATGGGTTCAAGGACTTTAAGCTAAAAGGCGGCGTATTAAACGGCTGGGAGGAAATGGAAACCGTCCGGGCCCTGAAAAAGAACTTCCCGGACGCCAGGATCAACATAGATCCCAACGGCTCCTGGACTCTGGAGCAGGCCATCCGGTACTGTCAGGGGATGAACGGCATTCTTACCTATATAGAGGATCCCTGCGGTGAGGAGAGAGGATTTTCCGGCCGTGAGATTATGAGGGAATTTAAAAATGCCACAGGCCTTCAGGTAGCCACCAACATGATCGCCACTGATTGGCGCCAGTTCTACCATGCAGCCAGCCAGACCGCTGTGGATATCGTGCTGGCGGACCCGCATTTCTGGACCATGAGCGGATCTGTGCGAATGGGACAGGTGCTAAATGACTGGGGATTGACCTGGGGGTCCCATTCCAATAACCATTTTGATATTTCCCTGGCTATCTTTGCCCACAGCGCGGCGGCCGCTCCGGGGAATATCACGGCACTGGATACACATTATGTGTACCAGGACGGCCAGTACCTGACAAAGAATCCCATGGAGATCAGGAACGGTGTCATTGAGATCCGCAAAGAACCGGGACTGGGCATTGAGGTGGACATGGATGCTGTCATGAAAGCCAATGAACTCTACCGTACCCTTCCTTACGGGGACAGAAATGACGGGGTGGCTATGCAGTACCTGATCCCCGGGTGGAAGTTTGACCATAAGAAACCGTGTATGGTGAGATAGGGATCGCAGTCATCCCAGAAAAAGGAGGTCCGGCAGGACCGGGACAGGTAAGTCCGGTTCTGCCGGACCTCTTATTTTATGCGCCATACTTGACTTCTATAGTAATTTCATCTACAATTGAAAAACGTAAACAATAGAAGGAAGCAAAGGAAGATCATATGGGAATCGTAAGGGCAGCAAAACTGGTCTATGAATATATCAGGCGTGACGAGGAAGAGAATATAGAAGAAGTAAACCGTGCCATAGACGGTTTGGACGTGGATATACAAAAGGGTGATTTTGTGGCTGTCCTGGGTCATAACGGTTCCGGTAAATCTACCTTTGCCAAGCATATAAACGGACTGCTGATGCCCACAGAGGGAACGGTGTGGGTCAGTGACATGGACACCAGGGACGAGGAACACCTGTGGGATGTGAGAAAGACCGCGGGAATGGTGTTCCAGAATCCGGATAATCAGATCATCGGAAACATTGTGGAGGAGGACGTGGGCTTTGGCCCTGAGAACATAGGCGTGCCTACTGAGGAGATATGGAAGCGGGTGGAGGAGAGCCTTAAGGCGGTGGGGATGACGGCATTCCGCCTTCAGTCCCCTAACAAGCTGTCAGGAGGCCAGAAGCAGAGGGTTGCCATTGCCGGTGTGATGGCCATGAAGCCGCAGTGCATCATACTGGACGAGCCCACGGCCATGCTGGATCCCAATGGCCGCAGGGAGGTCATTAAGACCGTCCATGAGCTGAACCGGGCAGAGGGGATCACCGTCCTTCTGATCACCCACTATATGGAGGAAGCCACGGAGGCTGACCGCATCATTGTGATGGATGAGGGCAGGATCGTGATGGACGGAAGACCTAAAGAGATTTTTTCCAGGGTCAGGGAGTTAAAGGAACACGGCCTGGATGTACCCCAGGTGACAGAGCTGGCGTATGAGTTAAATGAGGCGGGGATGCCTCTGTCCGATGGCATCCTTACCAGGGAACAGCTGGTAAAGGAACTGGCGCCCCTGATCAGGCAGGCATAGGAGGCCTTTGAACACTGGGCGTTGGAGTGACGGTAAGGAGAAAACAGATGTCTATTAAAGCAGTTGATCTGAATTTTGTATATGGCGGAGGAACGGCCTTTGAGCAGCACGCCCTGTTTGACGTGAACCTGGAGATACAGGACGGAGAGTTCATAGGGCTTATAGGACACACCGGGTCGGGAAAGTCCACGCTGATCCAGCATATGAACGGACTGATCAAGGCCAGTAACGGGGAACTCTACTACAATGGGGAGAACATCTACGACAACAGCTATGATATGAAGAAACTGCGCAGCAAGGTGGGGCTGGTATTCCAGTATCCGGAGCACCAGCTGTTTGAGGTGGATGTGCTCACCGATGTGTGCTTTGGCCCGAAGAATCAGGGACTTGGCAAGGAGGAGGCGGAAGCCAGAGCCAAGCAGGCGCTGGAGCTGGTGGGGCTGGATCCTTCCTATTATAGGCAGTCCCCCTTTGAACTTTCCGGGGGGCAGAAACGCCGGGTGGCCATTGCCGGGGTGCTGGCCATGGAGCCGGAGGTACTGATCCTGGACGAACCCACCGCAGGGCTGGATCCAAGAGGAAGGGATGAGATCCTGGATCAGATCGAACATCTCCACAAGGAACGGCACATGACCATTATCCTGGTTTCACACAGTATGGAGGATGTGGCCAGGTATGCGGACCGTCTGATCGTGATGAACCATGGACAGAAGGTATTTGACGGCACGCCCAAGGAAGTATTCCACCACTACAAAGAGCTGGAAGCGATCGGCCTGGCAGCGCCCCAGATCACCTATCTGGTCCATGACCTGAGGGCACAGGGCATTGATATTGATGGGGATATCACCACAGTGGAAGAGGCAAGGGAAGCGATACTTGGACAGTGGAACCGAAATTTGACAGAAAGCAGCAGGGATAAGAATGTTTAGAGAAATTACATTGGGACAATATTACCCGGTTGATTCCGTGGTCCATGGCCTGGATCCCAGGACAAAACTGTTTGGGACCATGGTCTTTATTGCGTCCCTGTTCATTGCGGATAACATTTGGGGGTATGTCATTGCCACATTGGTGCTGTCAGCCGCCATCAAGATCACAAAGGTCCCGTTCCGTTTTATTGTCAGGGGACTGAAGGCCATCATGATCCTTCTGATCATCAGTGTGAGCTTTAACCTGTTTCTCACAGGCGGACAAGTAATTGTGAAATTCTGGATATTTAAGATCACGGTGGAAGGTGTCCGCCTGGCGTTCTTTATGGGGCTCAGACTGGTATACCTGGTGATCGGTTCTTCCATCATGACGCTGACCACCACGCCTAACCAGCTGACGGACGGCCTGGAAAAAGGACTGGGATTTTTAAGACGGTTCAGGGTGCCTGTCCATGAGGTATCCATGATGATGTCGATTGCCCTCAGGTTTATCCCGATCCTTGTGGAGGAGACGGACAAGATCATGAAGGCGCAGATGGCCAGGGGAGCTGACTTTGATACGGGAAACCTGATCCAGAAGGCCAAGGCCATGGTGCCGCTGCTGGTGCCTCTGTTCATATCCGCCTTCCGCCGGGCCACGGACCTGGCCATGGCCATGGAGGCCCGCTGTTACAGGGGCGGGGAGGGACGCACCAAGATGAAGCCGCTGCAGTACAAGCGGGAGGATCATGACGCATATATGATATTCGCCCTGTACCTGGTGGTGATGATCGCATCCAGGGTGTATCTGTAGAACGGGGCTCCGAGAGTACAGGAATCTGGATAGGAGGAAAAGATGAAGCGAGTACGGCTTGTGGTAGCCTATGACGGCACCCATTACCATGGGTGGCAGATACAGCCGGGCAGGGTTACCATTGAATCTGAATTAAATGAAAAACTTACCATGCTTCTGGGAGAGCCGATCCAGGTCATCGGAGCCAGCCGCACTGACTCAGGCGTACATGCCCGGGGCAATGTGGCTGTATTTGACACAGAACACCGCATGCCGGCGGATAAGATCTGCCTGGCCTTAAACCAGCGGCTGCCCGAGGATATACGGGTCCAGTCATCGGAGGAGGTAGCGGCGGACTGGCATCCCAGGAAACACAGATGCATTAAAACATATGAATATAAGATCATGAACCGAAGGATTGAGATGCCTACCCAGCGTTTCTATTCGCATTTTTGCTATTTTCACCTGGATCTGGATCAGATGTGCCGGGCAGCGGACATACTCACAGGGGAGCATGACTTTAAAAGCTTCTGCAGCGTGCATACCCAGGTGACGGACACGGTCCGCACAATATACAGCCTGGATATCAGACGGGATGAGGAGGACATGATCACCATCCGGGTCACGGGAAATGGGTTCCTCTACAACATGGTCCGGATCATTGCCGGCACGCTGATAGCGGTTGGCATGGGACAGATCCATCCTGGGGAGATGGAGCAGATTCTGGAGGCCAGGGAACGGCGCCGGGCAGGTCCCACGGCGCCGGCCAGGGGGCTGACCCTGATCGAAATGAAATATGTGGACTAAATCACGTTTTTATGATGTTTTTGTGGCATTTTTTCCCGATTAAGTGGTTGACATACGGCGGAGGATATTATATAATATAAAACTGTGACATTAGCAGAGAATGTTCATCCAAAGCCCCGGAATGAACATTTGTAGATAAATACTTCCCATATTTATCATGCATAAAGCGGGCATCCGTTGGATGTCGATGTATAACAGGATTGAGATTAACAGGAGGTTAACCAATGAAGAGTTTTATGGCTAGTCCAGCGACAATTGAAAGAAAATGGTACGTAGTTGATGCTACAGGATATACATTAGGACGCTTATCTTCCGAGATAGCAAAGGTTTTAAGAGGAAAGAATAAGCCGATTTTCACACCTCACATGGATTGCGGCGATTATGTGATCGTTGTTAATGCAGATAAGGTGAAAGTAACCGGTAAGAAGTTAGACCAGAAGATCTACTACAATCACTCTGATTACGTAGGCGGCATGAGAGAGACCACTCTGCGTGAGATGATGGCTAAGAAGCCTGAGAAGGTTATGGAGTTAGCTGTTAAGGGTATGCTTCCAAAGGGACCTCTGGGAAGAAGCATGATTGACAAGCTTCACGTATATGCAGGCCCAGACCATGAGCAGGCAGCACAGAAACCAGAAGTTTTAACATTTTAATGAGGATTGGAGGAAGAAAGTATCATGGCTAACGCAAAATTTTATGGAACAGGCAGAAGAAAGAAATCCATTGCCAGAGTATATTTAGTACCGGGTACAGGTAAGGTTACGATCAACAAGAGAGATATCGATGAGTATCTTGGTCTTGAGACTTTAAAAGTTATTGTACGTCAGCCTTTAGTTGCAACTGAGACTACTGACAAATTCGATGTACAGGTTAACGTTCGCGGCGGCGGCACAACAGGACAGGCTGGTGCGATCCGTCACGGCATCTCCAGAGCGCTTCTTCAGGCAGACGCTGATTACAGACCCGTTCTGAAGAAAGCCGGTTTCTTAACAAGAGACCCAAGAATGAAGGAAAGAAAGAAGTACGGTCTCAAAGCCGCACGTCGTGCACCGCAGTTCAGCAAGCGATAATCGACAACTTCAAAATGCAAAAAAAGCCCGGAAATACGCCATTTTCCGGGCTTTTTCTATACCCAAAATTCTGCCTGGACTGTTCGGTTTTGATGGAATTTGAACGGAAATTTATGGGTTTATAGTGGTCAAATTACTGGTGGACAAGCCCATTTTGACCTCTTATGGGTTAAATTACTGGTGGACAATAGGAGCAAATGAAGTCCAATTTTGCCATCGACGGACGAACACATACTTGACTGATTTACATAGAGCCTTGGCTCATTCTTTGAAAACGAGAATGGGTCGAGGCTCTATTTTTTTCGCCCGAAATCCGGCGAGACAAATTTGAGCAGGAGGTAACAGGTATGACGGATTTCAATCAGAAGACCCATGACACCGATGTGGGCAGTCATGGCGGACAGTCGAGGCAGATGATGGAGGTGTTTGAGAACCAGGAGTTTGGTTCAATCCGGTTGTTACAGGAGGCAGGCAAGACCTTCTTCTGTGCAAGCGACGTGGCGAAAGCGTTGGGGTATGTGAATCCCTACGCCGCAGTGAAACGCCATTGCAGAGGCCCCCTAATGAAACGCGAGGGGGTCGTTCAGAAGGTGAATCAGTATGGGGATGCTGGAGAGCAGGTCGTTGAAATCTCCTTTATCACGGAAGGCGATGTTTACCGGCTGATCGTTCACAGCAAACTGCCATCGGCAGAACGATTTGAACATTGGGTGTTTGATGAAGTTCTCCCGTCCATCCGAAAGCATGGTGTGTATATGAGCGATTCCATTTTGGATCAGGTGATTCAGCACCCGGAGGTCATCTACACCCTGGCACAGGAGCTTGTAGCCGAGAGGGAGCAGCTTGAGGGTATCCGCAAACAGCTGGATGCAGCGCAGCCCAAGGCAGACTACTTCGATACCTTTGTGAATTCGGAGGATTGCACCTGCATCCGGAATTTCTGTAAGGAAATCGGAATCCCGGAGAAGACGGCGGTGGCTCTCTTACTGGATCACCGCTATCTGTACCGCAGTCCAAGTGGCTGGCTGATGCCTTTTGCAGACAAATCGGCAAGGGGCTATTTTATTGTCCGGGATTGCTATGGCAGAAGCGGAAAACTGGTGCAGCAGACGAGAGTGACCTGCAAGGGAAAGAATCATCTCTTCAAGTTGTTTAAGAAATGGGGTGTGATCGAATGACGCTTTTTACAGAGGGACGACTTCAGGCGTTTGAACGCATGATGCAGGATACCGGTAAATACCATCGCCGGGAGGACAGCGAAGATCATCCGCGCAAATGTCCGAAGAAGAAAGCGGAGCCTGCGAAAAAGGATGGTGAGCACCATGCCGGTATTCAGGGTTGAGAAAAACAGCAATTACACAACGATGTGCAATTACCACCTGCGGGATCAGGGTCTCAGCCTGAAAGGAAAAGGACTTCTCTCCATGCTGCTCAGTTTGCCGGACACATGGAACTATTCGGTACGGGGATTATCTTCGATTACGCCGGATGGCGTAGATGGAGTGCTTACGGCTCTGAAGGAGCTGGAGCGTCTTGGGTATCTGGAAAGGAACCAGCAGCGTGAGAGCAACGGGCGGATGGGCAGAGCTGAGTATGTGATTTATGAGATGCCGAGGAAAAAGCCGTGTTCGGAATCACCGTGTACGGAAAAGCCGTATACGGTAAATCCGGATACGGACACACCGGCTACGGAAAATCCCGCGCAATTAAGTACTAATAGAACAAGTACTGAAACAATCAATAAAAGAGAGAAGAAGGAAATCCAGCACCGGTATGGCTCATACGAAAATGTTCTTCTTTCTGACACGGAATACGGCAAGCTCCGGCAGGAATTCCCAGGAGATTATCAGATGCGGGTTGAACGGCTCTCTGAGTATATGGCTTCCACCGGCAGGAGTTACAAAAATCACCTTGCCACAATCCGGAGCTGGGCAAAGAGAGAAAAGCCAAAGTATAACCCGGCAGACTACACATTTGAGGAAGGAGACAGCCTATGAGCGAAATGGTGCCTGAAGTATTGAATGCAGCGTTGGATTCGCTCTTTACGCCGAAAGAACCCGGAGAGCGGGAATACCAGGGCGAGGACGGACTGCTGTATTGCCGGAACTGCCACACGCCGGTGCAGTGCAGGGTAAAGCTCTGGGGCAGAGACAAGATTGTTCCCTGCCTTTGTAGATGCCAGCAGGAAGCGATGGCGGAAAAGAAACGCCAGGATGAGCTGGTGGAGCGGCAGCGTAAAATCAGGCAGCTGAAAGCAACGGGGATTCAGGAAAAGCATCTTCTGGAATGGAATTTTGCCGTTGCAGAAGACAACAAGGATATCCAAATGGCAAAACGCTATGTGGAGCAGTGGAAAAAGGTCAAGGCTGAAAACCTTGGCCTTTTGTTATGGGGAGATGTCGGAACCGGAAAGTCCTTTGTGGCGGCATGTATTGCCAATGCGCTGCTGGATCAGGGCATTCCGGTTTTGATGACGAACTTTTCCAAAATTCTGAACCAGATGGGTGCCATGTATTCGGAAGAACGATATCGGTATATCGCTTCGTTTTCCAACTATTCCTTGTTGATTCTGGATGATCTGGGAATTGAGCGCAGCACCGAATATGCGTTGGAGCAGGTCTACGCCGTCATTGATGAACGGTACAAGGCCGGGCTTCCGGTCATTATCACAACCAATCTGAAGATTGCAGAAATCCGCAATCCGCAGGATGTGGCATACGCCCGAATCTACAGCAGGATTCTGGAAATGTGTACGCCGGTGCGAATCAGCGGAGAAGATCGCAGAAAGAGCATTGGAAAAGAAAAACAGCAGGTCGTAAAGGAGGTACTTGATCTATGAAGTGCAAGGCAAAAAAGGCGTTTTTCGCAGGTAAGGATGACATCTATCACCGCTGGAAGGAGGTTAAGAAGCTGAATGGCAAAAGCAAAAACCAGTATTACAACAGAAAACCGCAGTGGCTCAGCTGCCGACGCTGCGGCTAAGGAGCAGCGGACGGAGATGTCGCTTTCTGACCTGCATCCCTTTGAAGGGCATCCCTTTAAGGTGCTGGACGATGAGCTGATGGAACAGACTGTGGAGAGCATCAAGCAGATTGGTGTAGTATCACCGCTGATTGTCCGTCCTGACCCGGAAGGCGGATTTGAAATTCTTTCGGGACACCGCAGACTTCATGCGGCACAGCTGGCAGGTTTGGAGACAGTGCCGGTCATCGTCAGGGAAATGGACGATGATGCAGCAATCATCTTTATGGTGGACAGCAATTTGCAGCGGGAAAATATCCTTCCCAGTGAGAGAGCGTTTTCCTACAAGATGAAGTTGGAGGCAATGAAGCATCAGGCAGGAAGGCCATCGAAAGAAAACGATTCCCAACTTGGGAATAATTTTGGAAAACTGTCGAGTGAGGAAATGGCGGAAGAGCTTGGTACAAGCAAAAATCAAATTTTTCGCTATATCCGCCTTACCAACCTGATTCCCGAAATTCTGGATATGGTGGATGAAAAGAAAATCGCCTTTAATCCGGCGGTAGAGTTGTCTTACCTGAAACCGTCTGAACAGAAGGAATTTCTGGAGGCAATGGACTATGCACAGGCATCCCCGTCCCTGTCACAGGCACAGCGGCTGAAAAAGCTCTCGCAGGAGGGCGGCTGCGCCTTGGATGCCATGTGTGAAGTGATGAATGAAATCAAAAAGGATGAGCTTGACCATGTGACGATCAAAAACGAGGTTCTTCGGAAGTATTTTCCGAAATCCTATACACCGAAGCAGATGCAGGACACGATTATCCGGCTGCTGGAAAAGTGGCAGCGGAGTAAACAACGAGATATGGAACGATGAGAAGGAGATTTTTATGATGATGAACTTTAAGAAGAATCAGAACAACGCAGTGTGCAGCATGGACTGCAAGAACTGCCCGAATGGTGCATCGCAGCCGAATCCGATGGATGATCCCATGTTTGAGAAGACCGTTGCGATGCTTCATAACTGGGTGATGCTGGAGGCAATCCGTGAAGATCACCCGAAGGAGCGCATTGTGATGGTGATCCTGCCGGGGGCTGGCGGCGAACTTCTGACCGAGGATGCCAGTCGAGACATCTTTGAGGATGTTTACGATGAGATGGAGGCTGATCTGGTGGCAGATGGGGAACTGCTTCTCCATTATGATAAGAGCGATGTGATCGAGACAGACAGAACCCGCTATCTGCTGGGAGCTGCGGAAGTTTCGGAAATCGACCAGAACGGCAACGAATGCAGCATCAATCTGTTTACGCTGGAACGCACCATCGACTATGTGAACGAAAACCTGACGGTGGTTTCCATTGGCGGCGAGTTGGTTCCGGCACTGCGCCTGATCTAAGGAGGTGCCTATGAAGAAATTTGATGTGGAGATTACAGAGACTCTCCAGAGAAAGGTTTCCGTGGAAGCTGCCTCACAGGAAGACGCGGAACGCATGGTGACGCAGGCG
Organism: Clostridium sp. FS41; assembly: GCF_000954015.1. Classification (NCBI taxonomy): domain Bacteria; kingdom Bacillati; phylum Bacillota; class Clostridia; order Eubacteriales; family Clostridiaceae; genus Clostridium; species Clostridium sp. FS41. The sequence continues at coordinate 77,520 of NZ_JYHN01000030.1, read as the reverse complement.
TGGAACAATCAGGACTATGTTCTGGATTCCGGCGATTTCACCGGCGTGGATTTCAAGACCGTGGGAGAACATGAGCTGGCAGAGACCAGGACAATGGATGTGCTGCTGGTGCAGCCCAACGCCTACCCGAAGAAAATTAGTATTGGCACGGAGCTGGAAGATTTGCAGGCCATGGTTGGTGGCGATATTGAAGTAACCTATCCATTTGAGGATGAAGTGGCCATTATTCTGAATGAATCCGGTAAAATCAATGGCTTGCCGCTGAACCGTGCGATTTACACCGAAGACGGGGATATGCAGGACATTTATGCCGGTGATTTTCTGGTAGTAGGGCTGACAGAGGATGACTTTGGTTCTTTGACTTCGGAGCAGATGCAGAAATTTGAGGAGCAGTTCCATCAGCCCCAGATGTTCGTTCGTATGGGTCGTAGCATCATGGCGATTCCGGTTCCGGATGACATGGTGAAGAAGATGGAGGAAAAGGCTGCAAAGCCCCAGGAAAAGAGTAAACCGGCACCGGACCGGGACGGTTTGTAAGGAAGGAGGCGGAGATTCATGCAGGAAGAAGTTGAAAATCGTACCGTCAATCTGGCAATCAGCACCACGAAACTGACCTTTCACACCATCGTGAATGGCTATAATGCCTGGAAACGGCACCATCAGGCGAAAGTGGCTCAGAAAACAGCACAGCTGCCGATTGGAAAGCAGAGCATCAAAGAACTGATCGGTCAGAATCAGGGAGTCAGCAGTATCCCCATTGAGAAAACGGATTTGAAAGGCTTTGAACAGGTGGCGCGGAAATACGGCGTGGATTATGCCATTACGAAAGACCAAAATGTGATGCCACCCAAGTACACAGTGTTTTTTAAGGCGAAGGATGCGGATGCACTGACTTCCGCTTTTGAGGAATTCACCAACCGCAAGCTGAAAGCAAAGGAAAAACCGAGTGTTCTGGAGCAGCTTAACAAGCTCAAAGAGCTGGTTGCTGCAATTCTGCCGGATAAGGTTCGCCACAAAAGTCAGGAGCGTGATCTATGAGTAATAAGACAAAGAAGCTGCTGATCCTGAACCTGCCGTACTTCATTGCCGGTCTTGTATGTACCAATCTGGGAGAAGCGTGGAGAATTGCCGAGGGCACAGACATGTCTGAAAAGCTCCTCGGCTTTCTTTCTGCCCTGGGTGCAGCCTTTTCCAATCCGATGCCAAGTCTGCATCCGATGGATTTGCTGATTGGTGTGTGCTGCGGAGCAGGTCTGCGGCTTGCCGTGTACCTGAAAGGAAAAAATGCCAAGAAGTATCGCCATGGCATGGAGTACGGCTCTGCCCGGTGGGGAACGCAGAAAGACATCGAACCATTTGAAGACCCGGTGTTTGCAAACAATGTAATTCTGACCCGGACGGAGCGGCTGATGATGGGAAACCGTCCGAAGAATCCGGCAAATGCCAGAAACAAAAATGTGCTTGTGGTCGGCGGTTCCGGCAGCGGTAAGACCCGGTTTTGGCTTAAGCCCAACCTTTTACAATGCCACAGCTCCTACGTGGTCACTGACCCGAAAGGCGATATCGTAATCGACTGCGGACAAGCCCTTTTGAAGAACGGATACAGCATCCGGATTTTCAATACTATCAATTTCAGAAAGTCGATGCACTATAATCCCTTCGCGTATATTCACAGCGAAAAGGATATTTTGAAGCTGACCACAACCCTCATTGCCAACACCAAAGGGGACGGCAAGGCCGGTGACGAATTCTGGACGAAGGCAGAGACCCTGCTTTATTGTGCTTTGATTGGTTATATCCACTATGAGGCACCGCTGGAAGAGCAGAACTTTGCAACGCTGATTGAATTTCTGAATGCGATGGAAGTGCGCGAGGATGATGAAACCTTTCAGAATCCAGTGGATCAGATGTTTGAAGCACTGAAAAAGAAGAAGCCGAATCACATTGCTGTCCGGCAATATGCCAAATTTAAGCTGGCTGCGGGCAAGACCTTAAAGTCGATTCTGGTAAGCTGTGGCGCACGTCTGGCTCCCTTCGATATTGAGGAAGTCCGTGATATCACCATGTACGATGAGCTGTCGCTGGATACGGTGGGAGATAAGAAAACGGCTCTGTTCCTCATTATGAGCGATACAGACCCGACTTTTAATTTCCTGATTTCCATGATTTACACACAGCTGTTTAACCTGCTGTGCGAAAAAGCGGATGATGTCTACGGCGGCAGATTGCCGGTGCATGTGCGCTGCCTGATTGATGAGTGTGCGAACATTGGTCAGATTCCGAATCTGGAGAAGCTGGTAGCCACCATCCGATCAAGAGAGATCTCGGCATGTCTGGTGCTTCAGGCACAGAGCCAGTTGAAGGCAATCTACAAGGACAATGCAGATACCATCATCGGCAATATGGATTCCCGTATTTTCCTTGGCGGTTCGGAGCCGACTACGCTAAAAGAGTTGAATCAGGCACTGGGAAAAGAAACGATTGATCTGAACAACACATCTGATACCAGAGGAAACAGTCCATCCTACGGCACCAATTATCAAAAGGTCGGGCATGACTTGGCTTCGGTGGATGAACTGGCTGTGTTGGATGGTGGAAAGTGTATTTTGCAGCTGCGCGGTGTCAGGCCGTTCAAGTCAGATAAATATGATTTGACCCAGCATCCGAACTACAAGCTCACTGCCGGTGCTGATAAGAAAAACGCGTTCAGCATCGAGGCTTTTCTCGACCATCGGCTGAAGCTCAAGCCCGGTGATAAGTACGAAGTGGTTGACGCAGATCATGCCAAGTGAGTTTGTTCTGGTGACGAAGATGTCATGGGTGTACTGCTGGCAACAGTATAAGAAGGGGCGGCGAGCTGCCGCCTCTTTACATAGCCAGGTTTCTGATTGGGATTGGAGACCTGGCTATATGTTTGCCCATTTGCAGGTGCACATGCAGATGGAAAATCACTATTCATCCGCCTACAAGGGCGCATTGTACAAGGAGGTACACATTTATGGCATTTTTCAACAGCGCAGTAACCGTTCTTCAGACTCTCGTCATCGCACTGGGTGCCGGTCTCGGCATCTGGGGAGCCATCAATCTGCTGGAGGGCTACGGCAACGACAACCCCGGTGCCAAGTCTCAGGGCATGAAGCAGCTGATGGCTGGCGGCGGCGTGGCACTGATCGGCACGACTCTGGTGCCGCTGCTTTCTGGACTTTTTGGTTAAACAGAAAGCATACGAGGTTGGAATTCTGATGAGGGCGGCGGTGAGCCGCCCTTTTACATAGCCAGGTTTCTGATTGAAATTGGAGACCTGGCTATTTTTTGCCCATTTGCAGGTGCACATGCAGGGGGAAATTCACTATTCATCAGCCCATAAGGGCGCATCGTACAAGGAGGTACACATTTATGGCATTTTTCAACAGCGCAGTAACCGTTCTTCAGACCCTCGTAATCGCACTGGGTGCAGGTCTCGGCATCTGGGGAGCCATCAACCTGCTGGAAGGCTATGGCAACGACAACCCTGGTGCTAAGTCTCAGGGTATGAAGCAGCTGATGGCTGGCGGTGGCGTGGCACTGATTGGCACAACTCTGGTGCCGCTGCTTTCCGGTCTGTTCGGTTAAGCGAAAGCTGTCGGAACAAAGATTCCGACCGGGCGGCGAAAGCTGCCTGTTACATAGTCAGGTGCAGGCAATCTCCGCAGCTGGCTATTTTCTGCGCTCTCCGGCAGGTGCACATGTTGGAAGTATGGCGCGAACCGCAGTTTAGAATCGCACCGGCTGATAGGCCGGACAAGTTACAGGAGGACAAATCTATGGCGTTTCTTACTACAACTGCATCGGCACTGTCTCTTTTCTCTCAGCTGTTCATGCTTCTGTCCCGGATGGCGAAGCTGTTCGGCGTGTTTGCGTAAGGAAGGAGGCGGCTCATGCAGAGTATCCTTGAACAAATCACAGATTGGCTCAAGAGCATGATCATTAGCGGTATCATGGGAAATCTTTCAGGGATGTTTGATTCGGTCAACCAGCAGGTTGGACAGATCGCAGGCGATGTGGGAACCACACCGGCGAACTTTTCACCTGCGGTCTTTTCTATGATCCGCAACATCTCGGAATCCGTGATCCTGCCCATTGCCGGAATGGTGCTGACATTCATCGCCTGTTATGAGCTGATCCAGATGCTCATCGAGCATAACAATCTGGCAAATTTCGAGACCTGGACATTTTTCAAATGGGTCTTTAAGACCTTTCTGGCAGTGACTCTGATCTCGAACACATTCAATATCACGATGGCTGTCTTTGATGTAGCGCAGCAAGTGATTTCCCGAAGCGGCGGGCTGATTTCCGGCAGCACGTCCGTTAGCGATGCGACCCTGACAGCGATGCAGGCTACACTGGAAGGGATGGACTTGGGACCGCTGCTGGGACTGTATTTGCAGACCTTTGTGGTTCAGGTCACGATGCTGGCGTTGTCGGCTATCATCTTTGTCATCGTGTATGGCCGAATGGTGGAAATATATCTCATGGTGAGCCTTGCGCCGATTCCATTTGCAACTTTTGGAAACCATGAGCAGAGCCATACCGGTCAAAACTATCTGCGCTCCCTGTTTGCACTGGGATTCCAGGGCTTTCTTATCATGATTTGTGTAGGCATCTATGCAGTTCTGATTCAGAACCTGTCCTTTTCGGATAACATTATCAGCAGCATTTGGGGCGTTATGGGCTATACGGTTTTGCTGGCATTTACGCTGTTTAAGACGGGAAGCCTCGCAAAATCCGTGTTTGCAGCGCATTAAGGAAGGAGGCATGATTCATGGCATCTTATATTTCTGTACCGCGTGACCTTTCAAAGGTCAAAACCAAGGTCTTTATGAACCTGACCAAACGGCAGATTCTCTGCTTCGGAGCCGGTGCGCTGATTGGCGTTCCGGTTTTCTTTTTGCTCAAATTCAGCGGGAATCTGAGCCTTGCCGCCCTTGGCATGATGGCGGTGATGCTGCCGCTCTTCTTTCTTGCCATGTACGAGAAAGACGGTCAGCCGCTGGAAGTGGTGGCAAAGCACTTCTATGAGGCAAAGTTCAAGAGGCCGAAAACGCGGCCTTACAAAACAAAAAATTACTATGCACTGCTGGTACAGCAGGCAGATGTGGAAATGGAGGTAAATCGCATTGTTCAAAATTCTCGAAAAGCTGACAGCGAAGAATAAAAAGCAGGATGACATCCGAATGCCGTCCCATCTGTCAGCCACAGAGCAGAAACAGGTGCAGACGGTGATTGACCGCGCAAGGGGTGACCGCACGGTTCCGCATTCGGCACAGGAGAGCATTCCTTTTCAGCGGATGTTCCCGGACGGTATTTGCCGTGTGACGGACAACTACTACACCAAAACCATCCAGTTTCAGGACATCAATTATCAGCTGGCACAACAGGAAGATCAGACGGCTATCTTTGAGGAATGGTGCAGCTTCCTGAACTTCTTTGATTCCAGCATCCGCTTTGAGCTTTCTTTTATGAATATGGCTACGGATGCCTCGAATTTTGAGAAGATGGTGCGCATCCCGTACCAGAAGGATCATTTCAATCCGGTGCGCACGGAGTACAGCACCATGCTGCGCCGGCAGCTTGCCCAGGGCAACAACGGCCTGACCAAGACGAAGTACCTGACGTTTGGCATTGAAGCAGAATCCATGAAACAGGCAAAGCCGAGGCTCATTCACATTGAGATTGACCTGATGAACAACTTCAAACGATTGGGTGTCCGGGCAAAACTGCTCAACGGTAAGGAACGGCTTCATCTGATGCACGATATGTTCCACATGGGTGATCATGACCGATTCAATTTCGATTGGAAGTGGCTGCCGGAGAGCGGGCTGTCGGTAAAGGACTTTATTGCGCCGACCGGATTTGCGTTTCCGAAGAACCGTATTTTTCAGATGGGCGGGATGTATGGTTCCATGTCCTATCTCCAGATCACGGCTTCCGACCTGTCGGATCAGCTGCTGAAGGACTTTCTGGATATGGAATCCAGCCAGATTGTGACCATGCACATTCAGTCGGTAGACCAGAACAAAGCAATCAAGTCCATTAAGCACACCATCACGGAGCTGGATCGTTCCAAGATTGAGGAACAGAAGAAAGCTGTCCGTTCCGGATACGATATGGACATCATTCCGTCCGATTTGGCAACTTACGGTAAGGACGCAAAGGCACTGCTGAAGGAATTGCAGAGCCAGAATGAGCGTATGTTCCTGCTGACCTTTCTGGTGATGAACACCGGCGAGACGGAGCAGGAGCTGGAGACCAATGTGTTTCAGGCTTCCAGCATCGCACAGAAGTACAACTGCAACCTGCGCCGTCTGGATTTCCAGCAGGAGCAGGGGCTGATGAGCTGCCTGCCGCTGGCACAGAACCTGATTGAGATTCAGCGTAGCATGACTACCAGCAGCACGGCGATTTTCGTGCCGTTTACCACCCAGGAGCTGTTTCAGACTGGGAAAGAGGCTCTGTACTATGGGCTGAATGCGCTGTCCAACAACCTGATTATGGTTGACCGGAAAAAGCTCAAAAACCCTAACGGGCTGATTCTGGGTACTCCCGGTTCCGGTAAATCCTTCTCTGCCAAGCGTGAAATCGCCAATGCGTTTCTGGTGACGGATGACGATGTAATCGTGTGCGATCCGGAAGCCGAGTACACGGCTCTGGTGCAGAAATTTGAGGGGCAGGTCATTAAAATCAGCCCTTCCAGCACGCAGTATATCAACCCGATGGACATCAATGCGAACTATTCGGAAGAGGATAATCCGATTGCCCTGAAAGCAGATTTTATCCTGTCCCTGTGTGAGCTGATCGTGGGCGGCAAGGAAGGCTTGCAGCCGGTAGAAAAGACGGTCATCGACCGCTGTGTTCATCAGATTTACCAGACCTATTTTGAGCATCCGGTGCCGGAGAATATGCCGGTATTGCAAGACTTGTACGAGGCACTGCTTCGGCAGGATGAAAAGGAAGCACACCATGTGGCAACGGCACTGGAAATCTATGTGACCGGTTCTCTTAACCTGTTTAACCACCGCACCAATGTAGATATCAATAACCGGCTGGTCTGCTATGACATTAAGGAGCTGGGCAAGCAATTGAAAAAGATCGGTATGCTGGTGGTGCAGGATCAGGTCTGGGGGCGTGTGACTGCCAACCGTAACGCCGGTAAAGCTACTCGCTACTATATGGACGAGTTCCATCTGCTTTTGAAAGAGGAGCAGACAGCGGCCTACAGTGTGGAAATCTGGAAGCGATTCCGTAAATGGGGCGGTATTCCAACCGGCATCACCCAGAACGTGAAAGACCTGCTTTCTTCCCGCGAAGTGACGAACATTTTTGAGAACAGCGACTTCATTTATATGCTGAATCAAGCAGCCGGTGATCGTCAGATTCTGGCGGATCAGCTGAATATCAGCCCACATCAGCTGTCCTATGTGACCCACTCCGGTGAAGGCGAAGGATTGCTGTTCTACGGAAATGTGATTTTGCCGTTCGTTGATCGTTTCCCGACCGATCTGGAACTGTACCGGATTATGACGACCAAATTAACCGAAGTACAGGAAGCAAAGGAGGCGTAAGCGATGGCTGGCAAGAAAAATCCGAATCTCGGAGACAAGCTGCGGCAGGAGCGCGAGGGTGCGGAGAACACCCTTCGCGATTCCAGAAGCAAGACCGCAGACAGCAGTACGGGAGACAGCAGCAAGAAAAAAGCGGAACACCGAAGGCAGATTCGTCACGAGGCCGATCTTGCCAAGATGCGCAGTAATAAGCTGGAATCGGAGCAGGAGGTAAAGGCGAAGAAGAATGAAGCGGCTTCCGGGAAAAAGGGCGGTAAGCCAAAGAAGCCGGGGAATCTTGCGGCAGATGCGCTTTCAGCCAAAGCACATCAGAGTGTGCGCAATGCCGACCAGGATAATAATTCCGGTGTGGAGGCAGCGCATTTTTCCGAAGGTTCAGCGGAAGGTGCAGCCCGTGCCGGTTCCCGGTTCCAATATGGTCGAAAGCTGCGGCAGTACAAAAAGCTGGAGCGGTTGCAGAAAAAGGCAGATAAAGATGCCGTGGATTCCATCTTTGCGGAACGCATGAAGTCTGATCCGCAAGCTGGCTCGAATTTCTTTTCCAGATGGCGGCAGAAGCAGGCTATCAAAAAAGAGTATGCCGCTGCGAAGGCAGGTGCGGCCGCTGCGGAGAACACAGCAGCTGGCACAGCCAAAGCTGCGCAGGGTACTGCCAGCATGACGGAAAAGGCATTTCAGTTTGTGCAGAGCCACTCGCATATCATCATCGGGATTGCAGCCGTGGGACTGCTTGTTTTGGTGATTGCCGGGTCGGTTTCGTCCTGCTCCGTCTTGATCAATGGCGGCGGCAATGTGGTGCTGGGTACTTCCTATACAGCGGAAGATGAAGATTTGAAAGGCGTGGAGACGGATTATACCAAGCTGGAAGATAAACTTCGCAAACAAATCGACCGTATTGAAACCGACCATCCGGGCTATGACGAGTATCGATACAATCTGGCGGAAATCGGCCACAATCCCTATGAGCTTGCTTCTCTGCTGACCGTAGAATTTGAAAACTACACGAGAAGCCAGGTGCAGGCGCGGCTCCAGAGTATTTTTGAAGCGCAGTATGAGCTGAAGTTGGAGGAAAAGGTAGAAATCCGGACAAGGAAAGAAACCCGTGTGGGCTATCGCTACAATCCAATCACCGGAACCGGTCACACCTACACCTATCAGGTAACGGTACAGTATGAGTATAAAATCCTCAATGTAACGCTGCTCAATCGGGGCGTAGACTATGTTGCCAGAAATTCCGGTCTTACAGATGACCAGCTGCAACGCTACGAAGTCACATTGGAGTGCCGGGGCAATCGGGATGATCTGTTTGCAGGCATCGCCTTTGCAACGCCGGACGGCGCGGGTTCCAGCGGAGAATACCAGGATTACGACATTCCGGGCGAAGCTCTGACGGATGAAAAATTCCGGAAGATGATTACCGAAGCAGAGAAATATCTCGGTTATCCCTATGTCTGGGGCGGCAGCTCACCGAGTACCAGTTTTGACTGTTCCGGCTTTGTAAGCTGGGTCATCAACCACTGCTGCAATAGCTGGAATGTAGGCAGGCAGACGGCCAACGGTCTGATGGGAAAATGCGACATTATCCCAAAGAGTGAGGCAAAGCCCGGAGACCTGATTTTCTTCCAGAAAACCTACAACACCAGCGGAGCGTCCCATGTGGGCATTTATGTCGGCAACGGGATGATGATCCACTGTGGCAACCCAATTTCCTATGCTTCCATTGAGACGAACTACTGGCGGCAGCATTACTACTGTATGGGAAGAATTCGATAAAAAACAGGGCGGTTATTCGCCCGGAAAGGACACAACATGAGTTTGAAACTGGAAAAGATCGCTGCGGAGCGTGAGAAAGCCCGCAGGAAACGCGATGAGTGGGAGGAACGCAGAAAGGAATGGGACAGAAAGTACCACGAGCAGGAAAACAGCGAAATCTGTGAAATGGTACATGCCCAGAGCCTGACCCCGGAACAGCTGGCAGTTATCATTCAGATGGCGCAGGCTGCGGTTCCCAACCCGGAAAATCTGAAACTGGATGAGAAAGAAACGGAGGATATGGAATGAAAAAGATGATGGCAATGCTGCTTGCCAGTGTGATGGCGGCAGGAACCTTTACGACCACTGCGTTTGCCTATACGGGCGATGATGTGCAGAAGAACACATCTGTCAGTACCGCTGCACAGGAAGCGGATGCAGCGGAAAGCGCAAATGCAGGGAAAACGGACAATACCGACAGCATCGAAATCGACCCGGACATGCAGGTTCTGCCGGATGGCTATGAAGTCTCTACGGATGCGGATGGGAACCTGATCGTTACGGTGGGCAGCAAAGAATACAATATCGGCAGCGAGAAGGCCCAAAAGCAGATCGGCACGGTAGTGCCTGGTATCACCAGCCTGCATTTCCGTTCTGGTCCCGGCATGGATCAGGAGATTATCGGGTATCTGCATTCTGGCGATACGGTGGAGATTGTCGAAAAATGCGGTGACTGGTATAAGGTAAACTTCAACGGCAAAACCGGATATGCACATGGAAAGTACCTGAATGTCACGGATTCTGCAAAAGACAGCAGCATGTTCAGTGAAGATGCGCTGAAGCTGTTTCTGGATCTGATGCAGAGCGGACTGTCATCCGAGGATGAGAAGGAAGCCAGTGCAGCTTTGACTCCGGAAGGTAATATGACGCTGGTGGACGATATCGGTGAGGAAGAAGATAAATCCAGCCAGCAGTTCATCACACTGGTGACAAAGGCGGGCAACACCTTCTATCTGATTATCGACCGCGATAAGGACGGCAACCAGAATGTGCATTTCCTGAACATGGTGGATGAGGCCGATCTGCTTGCGCTGATGGATGAAGAGGAAGCTGCCAAGTACCAGGAGAAGGAACCGGAAGTCACAGAACCTGCGGAAACCGAAAAGCCGCAGGAGACGGAACCTGCACCGGAAGAGCAGAAAACAGAGAGCGAGCAGAAGAAAGCGTCTCCGCTTCCGATGATTATGCTGCTTCTGTTTGTGATTGGTGCAGCCGGTGTCGGCGGTTATCTCTATATCAAGATGAAGGGCGTAAAGCCTGCATCCAAGAAAAATCAGCCGGACCCGGATGCAGATTATCACGATGAGGATGAAGATGCGCTCCAGCTGCCGGAGGATGATGGTGACGAGGACGAAGAAGTGGATGTCAACGAGGATTATGAAGCAGAATCGGATGATGAACCTGTCTAATTAACGCTGCGTTGACCTGTGGGGCGGCTGAAAGGCCGTCCCTTTTACATAGAAATAATTACAGAGAATAGCAAACTTATGATTTTGTAGAAGTTTCTGCCAGGTTAGATGTGTTGCAAGTAGTGATGTTACCAGACGAGCCGGAAATGCTGTAGTTATTTTCTGTGAGCATATGGGCAAGAGTTAAAACGACTATAGAAGCCATTCCAGCGTATAGAGGGCCATTCTTGCTATTAAGAATGTTGCTGACGGTTGTGATTGTTTCATAGGACATAGGACACTGCTCCTTTCAGATATGTTTGATTTTTTGACGGTCATTTTAAGTAAAATAGGCATTGCGAACGTTTGGTTGCACGATTATAATAGCATTGAAGATGACCGCAATCAATGGACTATATATCTATAATGACCGCAAGGAGAAAACTGATGCCAAAAGGATTCGTAGAAACAGACCATGTAAATAAAGATGTGTTTATGCAGGTACTGAAGTTGAAGAAAACCAGCATACGCCGGTTAGATGAGGAATTAAGCATCGAGTGCTCAGATAAGACAATCCGCCGTTCTTTGAATAATGGCAAGATGCGGCGGCAGTATATCGAGCAGATTGCTAAATATTTGGATGTTGATTCAAGACTGCTAACAGGTGAACTTGTGGAAGGAGCATTTCACACAACGAACTCGGTGGTACGAGAACTGTACCTGAATCCTTTGACACATATTGAAGATTTTCCATATTTTCGTGAAGAACAAGAAAGACTGCAACGCGAAAAAATCGATGAAACATTGAAGAGAATACTGTCGCTATTTGAAATCTCCTATAAACAGTTTGAAGAAAAAGATTTCGAGGAACAATACTCTTTCCAACACGACCTTTTTGATGCAATTCTGTCAGTTATTTATAAACACTTTAAGCAAGATGGATATGGCGATGCAGAGATGTATAATTGCCAAAGAATCATTTCAGAACTTGAAGATTATCACGATTTGGTAGAGAGCCGAAAATATGCTGATAATATACTTAGAAAACATTTTATTAAGTCAGTGCCAGAAGGATATACAAAAACCGACATAGAAAAAATGACACCGGATGAACTGATTGAAATGGATGCATATTTTCAAATAAAAAGGAATGATGCCCGTTAAGGCATTTCTACATAGCAGTCATGCGCTTCGGTGTCTGGCTGCTAATTTTTTTGCGAAAGGAGCAGTATCGAATGAAGCTTGTATTAGCGGAAAAGCCCTCGGTAGCCATGAGCCTCTCGAAGGTGATCGGGGCAAATCAGCGCGGGGACGGTTATATGGAGGGCAATGGCTACCTTGTCAGCTGGTGTGTGGGGCATCTGGTGGAGCTTTCCCAGCCGGAAGCCTATGATGAAAAGTATGCCAAGTGGAGGTATGATGATCTTCCGATTTTGCCGGATCATTGGCAGTATCAGGTATCTGCCAGCACGAAAAAGCAGTTCGGAATCCTGAAAAAGCTCATGCAGCGGAAAGATGTGGAGAGCCTGATCTGTGCAACCGACGCAGGGCGCGAGGGAGAACTGATTTTCCGACTGGTTTACTATCAGAGCAGCTGCAAAAAGCCGGTGGAACGTCTGTGGATTTCCTCAATGGAGGACAGTGCGATCCGGGAAGGCTTTCAGAAGCTCCGACCGGGAACAGAATATGATGCCTTATATGAGGCGGCTTTATGCCGGGAGCGTGCCGACTGGATTGTCGGAATCAACGCCACCCGGCTTTTTTCATGTCTGTATGGGCAAACCCTGAATGTGGGGCGCGTGATGACACCAACCCTTGCGATGGTGGTTATGCGGGATGCAGCAATTCGGGCGTTCAAGCCGGAGCCGTTCTACTCGGCAGAATTGAAATTTCGGGATTTTCAAGCGGGCGGTGAGCGGATGAAAGAAAAAGCAGAAGCAGAAAAACTGGTGGCAGAGTGCTGTCAGGCGGGAAGTGCCATCATTACTAAGGTGGAGCAGAAAGAAAAATCAGAGAAGCCCCCGGCCCTCTTTGATCTAACCTCGCTTCAGAGAGAAGCAAACCGGCAGCTGGGATTTACTGCCCAACAGACACTGGATTACACACAGGCTCTGTACGAGAAGAAACTCGTGACCTATCCCCGTACCGACAGCCGCTATCTGACGGATGATATGGCACCTCTGGTGCCGGAACTTGTTTCTGTGATCCAGCAGAGCTTTCGGATTCAGCCGGATGAGCCAGTTCCAGTGAATGCAGCGCAGGTCATCAATTCCAAGAAAGTCACCGATCACCATGCCATTATCCCTACAAAAACAGCGGCGGGTTATGACATTTCCTCTCTTCCCAGTGGAGAACAGGCGATTCTTACCATGCTGGCGGTGCGGCTGATTTGCGCGGTAGGCACTCCCTGCCGCTATGCAGAAACCATAGTGGAAGCAGAGTGCGCCGGTCAGAAGTTCAGCACGAAAGGCAAAACGGTCACGGATATGGGCTGGAGGCGATATGCAGGAAAGCCGGTTGAAGATGCTGAGAAGAATGCGGAGGTGGGTGATCTTCCGGAGCTTTCGAAAGGCATGACACTGGAACTTGCCGGTGTCGATCTGAAAGAGGGCAAGACCAGCCCGCCTAAGAGATTTACCGAAGATCTTCTGCTTTCAGCGATGGAGAGTGCCAGTTCGGATGAATTCCCGGCTGGCGTAGAGCGAAAAGGCATCGGCACACCGGCCACACGCGCTGCCATCATCGAAAAACTGGTGCAGAAAGGCTTTATCGAGCGCAAGGGCGATAAGAAAATAAAATACCTTTGTTCTACGGACAAGGGAAATGCGCTGGTGACGGTGGTGCCGGAACAGATTCAGTCCCCATCCATGACGGCAGACTGGGAGGAAAAACTGCTGAAAATAGAACACGGCGAGTATGACAGTGATGCCTTTATGGGCGAAATCAGCAGCATGGTCAGCGGACTTGTTAAAACCTACGAGGCTGTAAAAGGTGCTGATGTGCTAATGCAGCCGGAACGGAAAGTCATTGGTTCCTGCCCGGCCTGCGGCAGTGATGTCTGCGAAACGGCAAAGGGATGGTTTTGCAAGGACAAGAGCTGTAAATTTGCGCTCTGGAAGGAAAACAGGTTCTTTCAGACACTGGGAAAGCAGATGACAGAGGAACTGGCAAAGCAACTGGTAAATCAGGGAAAAGCACGGCTTACCCATTGCTATTCCAGGAAGTCCAATCGTTATTATGACACAACCGTTCATGTAGAGACCGGCGAGGAAGGTGCAGCAGCATTTAAGCTGGAGTTTGGAGGTAAAAAATGAGCATGAAAATGATGAATGCAGCTTATCTGGTGGATAATGCTGCTCTGCTTTCCTTGCAGGAAAAGCAGGATGGCGTGGATTTCCATTGCTTTGATATGAACAGCAAGGTGCAGATTGCCGAGGGACACATTGGCTGGGATGTGTTGGATAAACAGCCGTTTTCTACGCTGGAAGAAAGCGCGAGGGTGGCAGTACTCCAGAAGATTCCCCAGCTTGCTGGTCTTAACGTTGCTCCAGTAGCTCCGGAGATGCTGGAACAGATGCGAGGCGGCAGGAAGGTTCTTTGGCAGATGAAGAAGGCTGATCCTGAGCTGGAGAATGCTAAAAATATCCGTTTTATCACCAGCAGCTACGAGGATCGGTTCAAAATCCCGGATGGCAGTGCGGTGGAGATCGAGTATCCGAATCGGAAGTTTTCGGCCCGCTGTGAATATATGGACGAGTATCATCTGCGCCTTGGGTATGATGTTCTGCACATCTGCCAGCTGGCAGAAATGCTGGAATGCGGCGGCGGCACATGCCGCCCTGAGCCGCTGATTACGGAAGAACACAGCGCATGGGATTTGGGAAGCAAGGGCTTTCTTGCCATTCAGACCTGTGAGGACGGTTACGACTATACCTTATATCATAAGGACTTCACGGAAATTGACGGCGGACAGATCGACAACCCGGAAATCCGCATGAATGCAGCCAGAGACCAGATTCTCTCGGATTATGGGTTCGGTGGCCGTACCATGACGCGGATTGACTATGATGAACTTTGTGACCGTGCAGAGGATGCAGAAATCAGCAGACGGGAATCTGTGCTGGGTAAACTCTCGGATTTATCGTCCAGAACGGATACGCCGGTGAAAGCTGCCAAGGCGAAGGAGGCGGAGCGATGAAGTACAAGTTCACAAAGGCGGAGCAGGAAACCGTCATCAATTTTGACAATGAACTGGATACCGCCAGCATTTATACCCATGACAGCCGCCTGATTAAGAAGCTCCGTGAACTGCGAAAACAGTATCCGGAGCAGTTTATTTTGGAGCACCGGGAGCATGGGTCGGTCACTTATACGATTCCGAAACGCTGAGTCGGTATCCGACCGCCTTATAGTGAAAAGCGGCGGGAACAGCAGCGACAGGAAGCAAAGGAAAACGGCCTGCCGTTTATGGAGAAGGGAGAAATGAATGATGGCAAGAATTGAAAAATGGGATGAAGTGCATGGAAATCAGGCATCAGATGAGAAGATGATGGCATTTCTCGACAGTGCTACCGACCAGTATGCGATTTTGCAGCTTCGCCGCAGTGAGGAGACGGTATATGAACGCTTTTCGTCTATGCGCGAACTGGAGCGGATGGGCTTGGAGCCGGATATTGACCATTATGAGGTGGTTTATACGGCTCCGCTTCTTCCCTACAAGGATCAGAATACGATGTTGGAGGAATTGTATGCGAAATTCAATGTTTCCCGCCCTGATGATTTTACTGGGCATAGTCTTTCTGTGTCTGACATCGTGGCTTTACGGCAGAATGGTGTTGTAAGCTGTCACTATGTGGATTCCATCGGCTTCCAGGAGCTGCCCGGATTTTTGAAACCGGAGAATTACCTGAAAGCCGCAGAAATGGCAATGGAAGACGATTACGGTATGATTGACGGCGTAATCAATAACGGAAAGAAGGAAGAACCGACGGAGAAAGCATCGGTTCTGGATCAGCTGAAGGAAAAGCAGGAGGCTGTGCCGCCTGCACCGCCTCGCAGGTGCTGCGAAGAAAAGGAGTTATAAATGCGTTTTACGGATGACGAATGGATGCTCATGATGCTTTACAGCCCTGGTACACGGACAGGGCTGATTGCAGAGCTTCAGACGATGCAGAAAAGTCTGACCGGCAGAGACAGAAACCTGCGCAGGTGGACGGCCTCGCTTCTTGCAAAACTGGCAGAGATGACGGATGCAGAATATGGGGCACTGGAGTTGTATCCGGACGAATAAAGGAGAGGAGGAATAATACAGATGATGACGAAAACGGCTTATTATATGCAGATGGCACAGGAAGCTGCGGCACAGATCACTGGCAGCAAAGAACAGTGGACAGCGTTTCTGACCACATCCGCACGGCTTTATAAGTATCCTTTTGCGGAGCAGCTGATGATCTATAAGCAGAGACCAGAAGCAACGGCCTGTGCAGAGTACGATCTCTGGAATGACCGGATGAACCGCTATGTGAAGCGCGGCTCCAAGGGCATTGCGCTTTTGGACATGCGCGGCGAGCAGCCGAAACTGCGGTATGTATTTGATGTGGCAGATACCGGAGAACGGAAGAATTCCCGACCGGTACAGCTCTGGAAAATGAATACAGAGCATGAGCAGCCAATCATTCGGGCACTGGATGCAGCGTTTGATGTTCCTGCCGGTGCCGGGTCTCTGGAAAATCACATCATGGAAGCGGCGGAACGCCTTGCAAGGGATTACTGGGAGGAAAACCGCAGGCAGATCAGTGACATCGTTGCAGATTCCTATTTGGAAGGGTATGATGAACTCAACATCGGAGCTTCCTTTAAGAGAGCTGCAGCTGTCAGCATCGCATATTCCGTCTTTACCCGGACGGTGGGCAATGCAGATGACTATTTTGAACACGAGGATTTTCTGGACATCTTTGATTTTAATACGCAGGCTGCCGCCAATGTGCTGGGAACTGCGGTCAGCGAAATGTCCAGCCAGATCTTCCGGGAAATTGAACGCACGATCCGAACCTATGAAAGAGATAAGCAGGCAGAAAGGAGCCAAAACTATGATGGAGCTGAATTACACGAAGAACGGCGATTACCTGATTCCGGACATCCAGCTGTCGGTGCAGGAACAGAAGCCCCTGGGCAAGTACGGGAGGATGCGCAGAGCGTTCCTGCAGGAGAACAACACGCTGCTGTACAATCACCTGATCCTGACCGAGAAACTGTACCCACACCTGTGGGAGATTCAGGAGACCGCGACCGCACGGATGGAGCAGATGATGGCGGAGCTTCTGAAAGCGAATCCGGCACCGGACAAGAAATCGAACCAGATGGCCTGGGTGCAGCACATGAACATGCTGAAAGCGCAGGCAGAGGAAGTCATTCTGACGGAACTTATCAACAGTTAAACTTTATGAGCCTGTTTCAGTCCGAAGCAGAGCAGATTCAGAAAATTGATGCGGCGGCAGAAAATGCAGCCAGAGAAGCGGAGAGCGAAAAGCCCTCCGCTTTTGTCATTTCTGAGGATGAAATCGACCGGATGCTGCGGACAGGTTCTAATTTTGAGGGCGGAAAAATCCGTATTTATGCGCTGTATCAGCAGCAAGGGGACGCAAAAGAACGAGCTGCATTCCTGAAAGCGGAATATGGTCTTGGCGGTCACAGCTATACCTTTATGGATGGCAGTCGCGGTTTTGCGGATTATGACGGAAAAGGCATTCTGCTTCGCAATTATGGCCATGACCGGGAAGTGCACCTCACATGGTCGGCGGTGGATAAGCGGTTAGATCGGCTTGTGGAAAATGGTCAGTACCTGACTGCTCTGGAAATGGAAGAGTATCGGAAGCTGGAGCAGGAATATGGTGCACCGCTTCCTATGCCGACTGCCGCCCATGTATTTCCGCCAACGCCACCGGAATGCTATGATACCGGAAATGAGCATGTGGACAATATGCTGAATACGGCTGCGGATGTCTATGCCCGGAGTGAACTGGCAGCACCCCAGCGGTTTACCGTGATGGAGACAGACGATGGCTATGCGGTTTGGGATGATATTCAGGACGGCATTCATGTGGAGCCGGATGGCGTCAGCGAAGAGTTTACCAGCGAATGGGAGGCAGAGACCTACCGTCAGCAGTTGATTGAAAAAGTCCAGGAACGGGAAGCCAAAGACTGGCTCTATGTTGAGCAGAGCAAGCAGGATTTGCAGCAGGACATTCCATTCCCGGATGTGGAATCCAAAGAAGTACAGGAACCGGCTCATGCAGAGACAGATCCTCTGGTACTGGAAATGCAGGAACACGCCAGAGAACTTGCCAGAGAGTCAGGCTATGCACCGGATGAACGGTTTGTGGTTACGATGACCGGCGATAATTTCCCGGATTCTAAAGATGCGTTTGCCATTTGGGATTATGTTAAAGAAGAGTATTACGGATATTCGGACGGAAAAGTGCAGACATTTGCCGATTATGTGAGTGCATCAGAGGCATTGCAGGAGATTCGCGGCAGAAATATAGAGGCTGAAAAAGAGCCTGCAACTGTGCAGCCAGAATCCGCAGCTCCGGTGCAGCCGGATTATCGTATCGGCGATACGCTGTATCTGGACGGAAAGGCTTTTACGATTGAAAAAGTCGGGCTTTTCGATGTGGAGCTTCGGGACCCGGATTCTGTGTATCCGATCTTCCGCTCGGAAAGCAAGGAAAATCTGGCAAGACTTTTGGGGCATGAGGATAATGTTCACCTGCACAATCTGGTGGTTGATCTGAATTCTGGAAAAGATATTGAGAATACAGGTACTGTATGGTCGGATGAGGCATTGGATCAGCTCCCGATTACAGCTGTGATTGATGGGACAGTTCAAACATTCCCTAATGCAGCTGAGGAAGAAGCGTTCCGGGCAGAGCATGAAGCAAAACATGCAGAAAACTATCGCATCAACAGCTTTCACCTCGGCGAAGGCAGTCCAAAGCAGAAATTCCGTGCCAACATGGATGCCATCTATACGCTGAAGGCCTTGGAAAACCAGCACAGGGATGCAACACCGGAGGAACAGGAAACACTGGCCAATTATGTCGGCTGGGGCGGGCTGGCAGATGCCTTTGACGCAGAGAAAACTGCCTGGGCAGGCGAATATAAGGAGCTGAAAGCAGCTCTTACGGAAGAAGAATATGCCGCAGCAAGGGCTTCGACTCTGAATGCGCATTACACCAGCCCTACCGTGATCCATGCAATCTATGAAGCATTGGACGGTATGGGATTTGAGAAAGGCAATATTCTGGAACCGTCGATGGGTGTCGGCAACTTCTTCGGTATGCTGCCGGATTCCATGCTGGGAAGCAGACTGTATGGTGTGGAACTGGATTCCATCACCGGGCGCATTGCGCAGAAGCTGTATCCGCAGGCAGAAATCAAGGTGGCAGGCTTTGAGACCACCGACCGGCGCGACTTCTATGATCTGGCCGTGGGCAATGTGCCCTTTGGCAACTACCGTGTCAGCGATAAGCCCTATGATAAACTCGGTTTTTCTATCCACAACTATTTCTTTGCCAAGGCGTTGGATCAGGTTCGTCCCGGTGGTATCGTGGCCTTTGTTACCAGCCGCTATACGATGGATTCCAAGAATCCGGACGCACGAAAATATCTGGCACAGCGGGCAGAACTGCTGGGAGCCATCCGACTTCCCAACAACGCATTCCGTGCCAATGCCGGTACAGATGTAGTGTCGGATATCATTTTCCTGCAAAAGAGAGACCATCCCATTGATATCGAACCGGATTGGGTGCATCTGGGGCTAACTTCGGAGGGCATTATCCTCAACAGCTACTTTGTTGCCCACCCGGAAATGGTGCTGGGCGAGATTACAACGGAAAGCACCCAGTACGGCAAGGAAGAATGTACGGTCATCCCGATTCCGGATGCGGATCTGGGAGACCAGCTGCATGAGGCTGTGCAGCACATCGGCGGTCACTATGAAGCGCAGGAGCTGGCACCGGAGGAAGAACTGTCTTTGCAGGGCGAAACCATTCCGGCAGACCCCAATGTAAAGAACTTCTCCTATGCCGTGGTGGATGGGGATGTCTACTTCCGCGAGAACAGCATCATGCGGAAGGCTGACCTTTCTGCGACAGCCACCGGCAGGATCAAAGGCATGGTGGAGCTTCGCACCATTGTGCAGGAACTGATCGACTACCAGTTGAACGATTATCCGGAGGACGCGATTGCCCAGAAACAGCGGGAACTGAATGTAGCCTATGACCGATTCGCCGATCAATACGGGCTTATCAACTCCCGTGCAAATGCGCAGGCTTTTTCAGAAGATTCATCTTATTATCTGCTCTGCTCTCTGGAAAATGTAGACGAAAACGGCAAGCTGGAATCCAAGGCGGATATGTTCACCAAACGGACGATTCGACCGGAACGGGCTGTTACCAGCGTAGATACTCCGGCTGAAGCTCTGGCAATCTCCATCGGAGAGCGCGGCAGAGTGGATTTGCCCTATATGTCGGAGCTTTTAGGTACACCGGGGGAATATGAAAAAATCCAGCAGGAACTGCATGGTGTCATTTTCAAAGACCCGATGACGCAGGGCGGCGAGGAAACCGGCTGGGTAACAGCTGATGAATATCTGTCCGGCAATGTCCGGGAAAAGCTCCGCGTGGCAGAACTGGCTGCGGTTTCCGACCCTGTCTTTGCGGTGAACACGGAATATCTGAGAAAGGCGCAGCCGAAAGACCTGGATGCGTCGGAGATTGATGTGCGCCTTGGTGCTACATGGGTCAATCGGGATTATATCCAGCAGTTCATGGAAGAAACCTTTGAACCGCCGTTTTACCTGCGCCGGAACATCGAGGTGAAATTCTCTCCCATGACGGCAGAGTGGCAGATCACCGGTAAGAGTACACCGAGCCGGAATGATGTCCATGCCTATATGACCTACGGCACCAGCCGTGCCAATGCCTATCGGATTCTGGAGGATACGCTGAATCTGCGGGATATCCGTATCTACGATACGGTGGAGGATGCAGACGGCAAGCAGAAGCGGGTTCTGAATAAAAAGGAGACCACCCTCGCCCAGCAGAAACAGCAGGCCATTAAGGATGTGTTCCAGAACTGGGTGTGGAAAGACCCTTATCGCCGTGCGGAATTGGTGGAAAAGTATAACGAGCTGTTCAACAGTACCCGTCCCCGTGAGTACGATGGCTCCCATATCCGCTTTGGCGGCATGAATCCGGAAATCCGGCTGCGGGAACATCAGCAGAATGCCATTGCTCATGTGCTGTACGGAGGCAATACGCTGCTGGCCCACGAGGTAGGTGCCGGTAAGACCTTCGAGATGGCCGCTTCTGCTATGGAGGCAAAGCGGCTGGGACTGTGCCAGAAATCCATGTTCGTCGTTCCGAATCATTTGACCCTTCAGTGGGCAAACGAGTTCCTGCGCCTGTATCCGAGCGCAAAACTGCTGGTGGCAAGCAAAAAGGACTTTGAGACTGCCCGCAGAAAAAAGTTCTGCGCACGAATTGCCACTGGCGATTACGATGCGGTTATCATCGGACATTCCCAGTTTGAGAAAATCCCGGTGTCCGCAGAACGGCAGGAGCGGATTTTGACTGCCCAGATTGATGAAATCGAAAATGCCATTGCTGAGATGAAATCCCAGAATGGCGAACGTTTCTCCATCAAACAGATGGAAAAGACCCGGAAAGGATTGGAGGCGAGATTGGAGAAACTCCGGGCAACCGACCGAAAAGACGATGTGATTACTTTTGAGCAGCTGGGCGTAGACCGGCTGTTTGTAGACGAGGCACACGCGTTTAAGAACCTGTTCCTCTACACAAAAATGCGCAATGTCGCAGGTTTGTCCACGTCGGAAGCGCAGAAATCTTCGGATATGTTTATGAAGTGCCAGTATATGGACGAGTTGACAGGCGGGCGCGGCATCATTTTTGCGACCGGCACCCCGGTCAGCAACAGCATGACTGAGCTTTACACCATGATGCGGTATCTCCAGTACGGCACGTTGCAGCAGAAAGGGCTGACCCATTTCGACAGCTGGGCTTCTACCTTTGGTGAGACCACCACGGCCATTGAGCTGGCACCGGAAGGAACCGGATACCGGGCAAGAACAAGATTTGCAAAGTTCTTCAACCTGCCGGAGCTGATGAACATGTTCAAGGAAGTGGCGGATATCAAGACTTCCGATCAGCTGCATCTGCCGGTGCCGGAGGCAAAGTTTGAAACCGTGGTGGTGCAGCCCTCGGAGCATCAGCAGGCGATGGTGGCGGAGCTTTCGGAGCGGGCGGCGGCTGTGCATTCCGGTGTGGTAGACCCATCGGTCGATAACATGCTGAAAATCACATCGGATGGCAGAAAGCTGGGGCTGGATCAGCGGCTGATGAATCCGCTCCTGCCGGATGACCCCAACAGCAAGCTCAACGCCTGTGTGCGGAATGTACTTCGGATTTATGAGGAAGGACATTCGGATAAGCTGACCCAGCTGCTGTTCTGCGACCTCAGTACACCGAAGAACGATGGAACCTTCAACGTGTATGAGGATATCCGCGCTAAACTCATCCAGTCCGGTGTACCGGAGGAAGAAATCGCATTTATCCATGATGCGGATACCGAGGCAAAAAAGAAAGATTTGTTTGCCAAAGTCCGTACCGGACAGGTGCGAGTGTTGTTAGGTTCGACACAGAAGATGGGCGCAGGCACGAACGTGCAGGACAGGCTGGTGGCCGTGCATCATCTGGATGTAGGCTGGCGGCCTGCGGACATGACCCAGCGAAATGGCCGTATCATCCGTCAGGGAAACCGAAACAAAGAAGTGCAGGTTTATCAGTATGTGACGGAAGGAACCTTTGATGCCTACCTCTATCAGACACTGGAGAATAAGCAGAAGTTCATCAGCCAGATTATGACCAGCAAATCTCCGGTGCGTTCCTGTGATGATGTGGATGAGCAGGCACTTTCTTATGCGGAGATCAAGGCACTTTGCGCAGGAGACCCGCAGATCAAGGAAAAAATGGACTTGGATGTAGATGTTGCAAGACTGAAAGTGCTGAAAGCAGACCATCAGAGCCAGCAGTACCGATTGGAGGATAAGCTGATGAAATATTTCCCTGCGGAGATTGAGAAGACGCAGGGGTTCATCAAAGGCTTTCAGTCGGATATTCGGACGGTGGCGGCACATCCGCTGCCGGAAGAAGTGTTCTGCGGCATGGAGGTAAATGGCACACGCTTTACTGAAAAAGCAGAGGCCGGTGAAACAATCCTCGCAATCTGTAAAGCTAATCAGAGTCTGGAGCCGGTGCCGCTTGGCAGCTATCGAGGTTTCAAGATGGAGCTGTCATTTGACAGCTTCCAGAAAGAGTATCAGGTGCTGTTGAAAGGCGAGATGACCCACCGAGTACCCATCGGCACCAGTGCTGCGGGTAATATCCAACGTCTGGACAATGCTCTTGCTGGGATTCCTGCAAGGCTGGAAAAGGCGGAACAGCAGTTGGACAGTCTTAGGAGCCAGCAGGAAGCTGCGCAGGCCGAGCTTGGAAAACCGTTTCCCCAGGAGGCAGAACTGGCAGAAAAGAGTGCAAGACTGGCAGAACTGGATGCACTGCTGAATATGGATGACCGTGGAAAGGATGATCCAGACCGTGAAAAAACAACGGAAAAACCGTCTGTCCTGGCAGAGCTGCGTGACCGTGCAGGGCGCATTCCGCCGATGACACATCGAGATGATGAGGAGGTGGCACTATGAGTGTTCGGGAACACTGGATCAATGTCCGGGTAAACCCGGAAGAGCTGGCAAGGATTCGTGAAAAGCAGAAGGAATTGGGTATTCGGAACACCGGTGCCTATATGAGAAAAATGGCGATGGACGGGTACTGCGTGAATCTTGATTTGTCGGATGTGACGCAGGTATCCACCCTTCTTCGCCGATGCAGCAACAACCTGAACCAGTACGCAAAACGCGCCAATGAATCCGGAAGCATCTATGCGGAGGATATCCGGGATTTGCAGAAGCGGCTGGATGAACTCTGGGAGATGCAGAAGCTGATCCTGAAGAGGCTTTCCGGTATTCGCTGACGGCGCAAACGTGCGGGATTTCTACAGTACATGGCACAGATGAAACTGTCTGTGCCGTTACATATTTTTTGAGTCTTTCTGTTGACATCGTGGTGTTTGGCAAGTGTGTACGGTAAAATGAAGATGAAAAGAAAAACGAAGGGGTGAAATCCATGAAGATCGTATGTTTTTTGTTGAAGCTGGTGCTGAAAATTCTGTTGCTGCCGGTTGCGTTTCTGCTGCGATTTCTGTGCTTTATCTGGAATCTGCTGATGCAGCTATCCCTGTGGGTGCTTTCACCGGTCATGTTGTTCGTTCTTGGCTGCGGCATCTATTCGGTGGTACGGGCGAACTGGACGGATGTATTCCTGCTGACCCTGATTGAGATGGGGCTGTTCGCAGCTGCGGTTGGTGCGGGCGGTATCATGGAACTGATGGAGCGGCTGTGCGAGCGTGTAGAGGATGTTTTGTCAATTTGAATTCAGGAGGAATTAGATGGATATTCAGTTTATGAAAGATTATTATGATTTACGGTACGAGGAAACAGATGGAGAGAATCATTTTGCGGATGAGGCAACTTATCAGGAAAAACAGTCTGAGCATTCGAAGATGGAAGACCAACTGATGGAAATGGTAGGCGGCAGCGAATCTAATGTGTGGAAGCTGTACGAAAGCATCATGTGTCTCTATTTCGATATGGAAGAAATCATCAAGCAGGCAATTTATTTGCAGGGAGCTTATGACCGGGAACGGATGTTAAAATGAGAATAGTGAATTGGTAAGAGCTGCCTTCGGGTAGCTCTTTTTAGATGGAGGAATATGAAAATGGCGGCTACAAGACTAATTGCGCTGCATATCAATAAAGGAAAGACGGTAGCGCAGTGTCTGGCTGACCGTACTGATTATTCCGAGAATGCAGCAAAGACGGAAGATGGAAAATATATCAGCGCGTATGCCTGTGATGCAAAGACCTGTGATGAAGAATTTCTGCTTTCCAAACGGCAGTATGAGCATATCACGGGAAGAACCCAGGCGCATGATGTGATTGCATATCAGATTCGGCAATCCTTTAAGCCCGGAGAAATCACGCCGGAAGAGGCGAATAAGGTTGGGTATGAGACAGCCATGCGATTCACCAAAGGAAAACACGCATTTATCGTGGCTACCCATGTTGATCGTGCGCACATTCATAACCACATTATCTTTAATTCGACTACATTAGACTGCACCAGAAAATTCCGAGATTTTCGCTTATCCGGTCTTGCACTGGCAAGGCTCAGTGATATCGTCTGTCTGGAACACCGGTTGTCGGTCATTATCCGGAAGCCCTATGGGGAGCGGCAGAAGAGAACGGAATACCCGGAGAAAAAATCGCAGCGGGATGAAATCTGCGAGGCCATTGATGCAGCATTGGCAAGAAAACCGAAAGACTTCCGGGAACTGATTGGAATTTTGCAGGAAGCAGGGTACGAGTATAAAGATGGAAAACAGCCTGCACTGCGGGGGAAAGGCCACGCCAGATTTGCTCGTTTCCGCTCTCTTGGTAAAGGATATTCGGTTGAAGAACTCTGCGAAGTGATTGCCGGAAATGCGGTTCACAAAAGCAAATTTGCAGAGAAAACCCGCACAATCGCACGGTCAGCACAGGTGCATCAGAATGCAGAGCTGTCGTTCCTTATTGATGTCCGTGCCAAAATGCAAGCAGGCAAAGGCGCGGGGTATGCGCGTTGGGCGAAAGTCTTTAATCTGAAGCAGATGGCAAAAGCCATGATGTTCATGGAAGAGCATGGAATCAAGAGTTATGCAGAGCTGAAAGAACAGGCAGATGGAATTTCTGAAAAATGCGATGCGCTGCTGGAATCTGTAAAAGCAGATGAGGCACGGATGTCGGAAGTGTCAGTGCTGCGGAAGCATCTAATCAATTATGCCAAGACAAAAGATGTTTTTGCCGCGTATAAAGCATCCGGCTACAATCGGGAATTCTATGAAGCCCACCGGGATACGCTGGCCTTACGCAGCGCAGCGAAAAAGGCATTTGATGACTATAAGAAAGAGAACGGTTCTGACAAAAAGCTCCCGCGCATCAGCGAGCTGAACGCAGAGTATGCGATGCTTCTGGAACGAAAGAAAAGCTCCTATGCAGAGTACCGCAAGACCAAATCGGAAATGCAGGATTGGCTTGTGGCACAAAAGATCGTGCAGGAAATCCTGAAAGAGGACGAACAGAAGAAAGAGCAGCTGCATGAGCAGGAAGTGCGGCAGGAAGAAGAAAATAGACAAAGCAGTCGATGATGGATTGTCCGGTGCAGTGTGGGCGTAATGCTCATGCTGCACCGGGCTTTTTTGCGAAAACTGCCAGTCTTGATAGCAGGAGGATTATCGGTCTTTACTCAAATTTTGCATCTTAACACAAAAGAAGTTATAATACAGATAGAAAGTTAAATTGACGAATGGGGGGTATGCTTCATGCCGTTGCAGATTATCAGAAACGATATTACAAAAATGAGCGTTGACGCAATCGTCAATGCTGCCAACACTTCTCTTTTGGGCGGTGGTGGTGTGGACGGCAGCATTCATCGTGCCGCCGGACCGGAGCTGCTTGCAGAGTGCAGTATGCTGCATGGCTGCGAGACCGGCAGCGCAAAAATCACAAAGGGGTACCGTTTACCCTGCAAATATGTGATCCATGCAGTCGGCCCGCGTTGGCGGGATGGCATGCATCGGGAACAGGAGCTTCTGGAATCCTGCTATCGGACATCTCTGAACCTGGCAAAAGAAAATGGCTGTCAGTCGGTGGCCTTTCCGCTGATTTCCTCCGGCATTTACGGCTATCCGAAAGACCAGGCTCTGAAGATTGCAGTCGATACCATCAGTACGTTCCTGCTGGAAAATGAGATGATGGTCTACATCGTTATCTTTGACCGAAAGGCATATCAGATTAGCGGAAAACTGTTTGCTGATATCGCGGCGTATATAGATGACCGGTATGTGGAGGAACACACCGACAGCCGGGCAGAACAGAGAAGGCGGCTCGAAGCGTTGTCAGAGGAATCTTACTTTGAAGCTGCACCTGTTCCGCTGCCGCCCGAAGAAATCTGTAAATCTTGCAGCAGTCAATCTTTGGAGGAGGCACTGGGGCAGATTGATGAGAGCTTTTCGGAAATGCTGCTGCGGAAGATTGATGAAAGCGGCATGACGGATGCCCAGTGTTACAAGAAGGCAAACATTGACCGGAAGCTCTTTTCCAAAATTCGTTCTGATAAGTTCTATAAGCCATCCAAACCTACAGTGTTGGCATTTGCCCTGGCTTTGGAACTGCCGCTTGCCCAGATGCAGGAGATGCTGGGTAAGGCAGGTTTTACCCTTTCCCATTCGAGCAAATTCGATATCATTGTAGAATATTTTGTCGAACGGGAAAACTACAATGTGTATGAAATTAATGAGGCACTGTTTGCTTTTGACCAGAGCCTGATCGGAGCATAAGGACAAAGAAATGTCGCTTTCCATGCGACCACTCCACAAAAGAAAATCGCTATACTATGGCTGTAAGGTACGAAACCGAGCAGCCATAATCTTTTGGGAGGACAAGCATATGAGAAAGAATTTAACAGAGATCGTTTTTATCTTAGACCGCAGCGGTTCCATGAGCGGATTGGAACGGGATACCATCGGCGGATTCAATTCCATGATTGAGCAGCAGAAAAAAGCAGAGGGCGAAGCACTGATCTCAACGGTGCTGTTTGACAATGTGAGCGAAGTCCTGCACGACCGCGTAAATGTAAAGGACATCCGGCTAATGACTGACCGTGATTACACAGTTCGCGGATGCACGGCACTCTTAGATGCCATCGGCGGTGCGATTCATCACATTGGAAATGTTCATAAGTACGCAAGACCGGAGGATGTGCCGGAACACACCATGTTTGTAATCACTACGGACGGAATGGAAAATGCCAGCCGCCGGTACAACAGCGAAAAAGTGAAGCAGATGATCGAGCGGCAGAAAGCAAAATACAGTTGGGAGTTTTTGTTCCTTGGTGCCAATATTGACGCAGTAGAGACCGCAAGTCAGTTCGGAATCGGCGCAGATCGTGCAGTCAACTATCGGTGCGACAGTGAAGGAACCGCGTTGAATTATGAAGTGGTCAGCGAAGCAATCAGCTCTGTCCGGTGCAGTGCCCCGCTGAGCGCAGACTGGAAAAAGCGTATAGACGAGGACTACAAAAAGCGTGGAGGCCGCAAGCACAAGTAAATGTTTTTTGAAGCCGGGGTGACGATTCACTCCGGTTTTTTCTTTGGCAGGAACTACCGTTAAAGCATCTGGAACGGATGCACAGCCCGATGCCGCAGGCAGCGTTCTAAGGGGATTGGGGAGTTTCCCCAACAAGCAGAAAATCGCTTTCGTGTCACGAAAGCCCTGCTTGCAGAAGAGTGAAAAGCGTTTTGAACGCACGATTTTCTGTTTACTTGGAAGACGATAAGTGCTATACTTGAAAATAGAGAAATTATACCCATGGACAGGCTATTTTTGAGCAGGAGGCAGAGGCGATGGCGGTATCATATAACAAGTTGTTTAAGCTGTTGATAGACAAGAAAATGAAGAAGAAAGAGCTGTGCGAGCTTGCCGGAGTCAGCGCAAGTACCATTGGGAAAATGGGGCGCGGCGAACCTGTTTCTATTGAAATGGTAGAAAAAATATGTCTTGCATTAGGATGTACTGCTGACGATGTGTTGGATTTCATCCCAGAGAGTCCAGATAATGGGACAGCTGATAATGTAGAATAAGGATGGTGGCCGAATGGGAAGGATAATACAGTATCGGCTGCTCCAATCCGAAAATCAAACAGGACTGATGAGACCAGTTGTCTACTGTGATGAAAAATACTGCGAAAGTTTACAGCAGGTTTCATTAAATGAGAAAATGGCGGCTCTGCTCATAAAAATTAAACCGGAACGAAGAACCATGAGGCTTGAAAGATGCTTTCAGGAAGTTCTTACAAATATTCCGGAAAACAGTTGTATCCGAGACTTTGATGTGCTGTTCAATCCAGCATACAAGATAGATGTACTGCAACTTCTTACAGTTGCGAATCGAAGCAAATCGTTTTCTGTTTTGTGGCCGGGAACTGTGGCAGACGGAAAATTGGTTTATGCGGAAGATGGATATGCGGACTATAAAGAATACGATGTAGAACAATACGACATAACCTGTGTCGTTTAAGGGAGGATAAAAAAGTGGAGTACTCAGACTTGATCAGCTTCAACCCGATTGAGGATGTCATTCAGCTTACTACGGCGGATGATGCGAACCGGGCGAAAGAGTATGTGAAATCTTATGTTATGTCTGATACCATGGCGGCAAATCTGAAAAGCCCGGTATTGGATCAGCTTCAGATGGACGAAGTGGTTGATAACAAGGGTGTTCTTGTTGTTGGTAACTATGGTACTGGTAAATCACACTTGATGAGCGTGATTTCTTCTATTGCCAAGGATGCGGATAACCTTCAGTATCTTCAGAATAAAAACTTTGCAAAAGAGATGGAGTGCATCGCAGGCAAGTCTGAAGTACTTCGCATTGAAATCGGCGGCGTAACAATGTCGCTGCGTGAAATTCTGTTTGGCTTCATTGAAGACGATTTTGCAGCACGAGGAATTGATTTTGAAGTGCCGGATTTTGATACAGTCCGCGATAATAAAAAGCTGATTCGTGATATGATGATGGCCTTCTCTGCAAAGTATCCGGACAAGGGATATCTGATTGTTGTGGATGAGTTCCTGAGCTATCTGACTTCCCGTGACGAGCGGCAAATTGTTCTCGACCTTGAATTTTTCCGCGCACTTGGCGAGATGTGCTCCAAGAGCAAACTGCGCGTAATTTTTGGTGTACAGGAGAAGATTTTTGATAATCCGCGATTCAGCTTTGTGTCGGATACACTGAAACATGTGTCTGATCGTTTTACGCAGATTGTCATCACCAAAGAGGCAACATCTTATGTTGTGTCTGAGCGTATCTTGAAGAAAACGCCTGAGCAGAAGGCTTTGATTCGCAAGCATTTGGAGAAATTCTCAATGCTTTATACTGGTATGTCTTCCCGGATGGACGAGTTTGTAGATCTGTTCCCAATTCACCCGTCCTATATTGATGTGTTCAATAAGATTTACCTGATTGAGAATCGGCATATCCTGAAAAACATCTCGATGACAATTCGCGATATTTTTAACCGCGATGTGCCAGAGAATGAGCCGGGCATCATCTCTTTTGATAATTATTGGCCTGCAATCAAATCCAATGGATTGCTCAAGAGTGATGTGACCATCAACCGCGTTGTTACTGCCAGTGGACAGCTGGAGGATATCATTAACCGTGCGTTCCCTAAGCCTGCATACAAGCCGCTGGCAATTAAAATTATATATGCACTGAGTGTTCATCGCCTGACTACGAATGGCTTGGACGTACATTTCGGACTGACGGCAGAGAATCTGAAAGATGATCTTTGCCTGTTCCTGCCGATGCCGGAGCAGGATGCGGACTTCCTGTTGGCTCTGATTAAGACTACGCTGAAGGATATCATGACCACAGTATCTGGTCAGTTCATTATCTACAACGATGCCAATAACCAGTATTACATTGATGTGGATAAGGTCGTTGACTATGATGAGAAGATTAAACAGAAGGCTTCCATCATGGCAGACGGCGAACTGAATCGCTATTTCTATCAGCTGATTTACAGCTGCCTTGATTGGGATGCAAAGCAGTATGTTCCTGGATTTGAGATTTATCAGCGCGATCTGAACTGGGATAGCCATAACATTTTCCGTGAAGGCTATTTGTTCCTCGGTCTGCCGGGAGAGCGCAGCACTGCACAGCCGGAACGGGATTTCTATATCCATATTATGCCGCCATACAGCAGCGGCAGCATTGCTGTGAAAAATTTGGAGGATGAAGTTTATTTCTTCTTCAAATCCACTGCGGAGTTTAAGGAAATTCTGGGCTTCTTCTCTGCTGCCAATGCACAGGCACAGATCAGTGAAGGTAAAGATAAGGATGCCTATCTGAGCAAGGCAGCGATGATCCGCAAAAAGCTGATTAAGTATCTGAGTGAAAATAAGAACACCTGCTTTGATATCCAGTATAAGGGGCAGAAGCGGCAGATGATCGAAGTGCTCCGTGGACGCTATAACCGGGATATGGACTTTAAGGACACCGTTGATTTGGCGGCTTCCCTGTGTCTGGATGAATATTTCTGCGGCAAATATCCGGATTGTCCTATGATGAAAACAAAGGTAACTCGGAAAAACATGGCAGAAAATGTACGGCAGGCATTTGATTATTTTGCAGGTCGTAAAACGCAGACGGCAACCTTGATGCTCCAGAGCTTTGGCGTTCTGGATGGCGATAAGATTCGACCGGAAGGTTCCAAGTATGCAGCTTACTACATTGACCAGCTGAAACAGCTGCCGCCGCAGGGCGTTATCAATTATTCGGATATCTTTGATGTCAAATATGATGACCAGTACGAAGATAAGCATTTCAAGATCAACTATCTTTTTACACCGATCATCTTCCTGTCCATGGTATATGCGGGCTATGCAACGATGACTCTGCGCAATGGCACTGTTCTGAGTGCATCGAATCTGGATACTGTACCTCGCATTGGTGTTCTGGACTTGTATGAGTTCAAATATCTGGCACGGCCTGCGCAGATGGCAATGGCAGAGCTGAAAAAGCTCTTTGATGTGCTGGAAATCAATCCGGCTCTGCTGGACAACCCGAATGACCGTGATGAGGGTGTGAAGCAGTTGCTGAAAAAAGCGCAGGAAACGAGCAATGCTGCTGTTCTTGCAAACCAGAAGCTGAACAATGGATTTGAGCTTTGGAATGAACCGCTTGTGGATGCGCAACATCTGATCGCTATGCAGAAAGCCTGTGCAGCAGTTAAGGATGAATTTAGCAATTATTCTGCTCGGTTCAATACTCCGGCGAAGCTGAATAACTTCACGCTGACCTTTGATGAAATTGATAAGTTGGAGGAGCAGATTGCACTGATCAAGGCGATAGCGGAATATGTGACTTTCAAAACAGATTGTGCAAACAATGTTTCCTATCTGAGCAACATTGAGTTTATCGACCTTGGCGCAAACTTCAAACAAAAACTGGAAGCTGCAAAAGACGAATTCCGTTCTGCACGCGATAGCATTCTGACCGGTACATCCGGAGATGCAGCCGCGCAGAAGGTAAATGCTGCTCTTGAAAAGGTAAAAGAAGAGTATATCGGCATTTATTTTGAAGAACATAAGAAAAAACGCTTGGACATTGACGATGCAAAACGACGCGGTAAATTACAGGAGAGTTCCGTACTGGCAAATCTGCGCAAGCTGCGCGGTGTTGAAATCCTTTCGGCAGCCAAACTGACAAAGATCGAGCAGGACATGGCTAACTTGAAAGTCTGCTATGAGCTGACACCGACTGAGCTGAAAACAACTCATATCTGCCCGCATTGCCATTATAACCTTGGTGATCAAGTGCCGAATGTAGCGGGCCAGCTGGATAATCTGGATATTCGGATTGATGATCTGGTGACGGAGTGGACGCAGACTCTGTTGAATACGATTTCTGACCCGATTGTGGCAAGCCAGAAAGAGTACCTGAGTGCAGAACAGCAGAAAGCGATTGATGACTTTATTGCATCCGGTACTTTGCCGAAGCGTGTTGACGATTTCTTCATCAAGGCGATTCAGGCATTGCTGAAGGGCTTTGAACCTGTGGTAGTGGATGCAAAAGATTTGATGGATAAGCTGATGAAGCTGCCGCCGATGGATGAAGTTAGCTTTAAGCAGAAGCTGAATGAGCTGATTGCTGGCTATACCAAGGGTAAGGACGAAGGTAAACTCCGTATTATTGTTAAGTAAGAAAAAATTGTGAGAAAGCGAGGCGAAGCGTGTGCTGATGAATACACCGGAGTATCTCTCCATCATCGAAAATATCAAAAGTGAGATCAAGGCTGCACAATACCGTGCAACGATTCATGCGAATTCGGATTTGCTACTCCTTTATTATGACATTGGAACGGTTATTAACGAATACAAAACATGGGGAAATAAATTCATTGAAAATCTCTCCTATGATATTCAGGTGACTTTCCCGAGAGAAAAGGGTATTCTGTCCGAAATCTGAAGTACATGGCGAAATTTGCAGCCCGCTTTGCTGACAGAGAAATTGTGCAAGAGGTGCTTGCACAAATTACTTGGTATCACAATATTGCTTTGATGGATAAGGTTAAAACTGCGGAAGAACATATCTGGTATGCAAATGCAACGGCACAAAATGGCTGGTCCCGTAATGTTCTTGTCCATCAGATCGAAAGTGGCTTATATCAGCGGCAAGTTCTGGCGGATAAGGTCACGAATTTTGAACGCCGTCTACCATCTCCGCAGAGTGAGCTTGCAGTGCAGACTATGAAAGACCCGTATGTCTTTGATTTCATTCCGTTCCGGGAAGATATGCTGGAGCGGGACATTGAGCAGGCATTAGTGCGGGATGTGACCAAGCTGCTTCTGGAACTTGGAACAGGCTTTGCGTTCTTGGGAAATCAGTACCACCTGAATGTTGGCGGCGATGATTTCTATATCGATTTGCTGTTCTATAACCTGAACCTGCGCTGCTATGTGGTTATCGAACTGAAAACCGGAGAATTCAAGCCGGAATACGCCGGACAGCTGAATTTCTACCTGTCAGCGGTGGATGGTATCTTAAAGAAAGAGCAGGATAATCCGTCCATTGGTCTGCTCTTGTGCAAGAGCAAGAACAATGTGGTGGCGGAATACTCTCTCAAGGACATTTCCAAGCCGATTGGCGTGAGCGAATACAAAGTTACCAGTAGCCTGCCGGATGATCTGGAAAAGCAGTTGCCGTCCGTTGAGGATATTCAGAAACGGATCAAATAAAATTGTGCAAGTGCCGCTTGCACAATTTAGAAAACGAAAGTGAGGAAACAGCTATGGAACGCAGAAAGCTGACCAAAGAAGATATAGATAAAGTGCGCAACATCGAAGGCTTCCCAATCGGTACGGATGAGGATATCATTGCACTTTCAGATGCACCGTTTTATACTGCCTGCCCGAATCCGTTCATCGAGGACTTTATCAAGGAGTATGGCACTCCGTATGATGAGGAAACGGACGATTATCATCGGGAGCCGTTTTCTGATGATGTTGAAGAAAATAAGCACGACTTGATTTATAATATCCATGGTTATCATACCAAAGTTCCGCCAAAGGCAATTCAAACGTACATTCAGCATTATACATCGCCTGGAGATATTGTTTTTGACGGATTCTCTGGTTCTGGAATGACTGGAGTAGCAGCTCAACTTTGTGGTGATGGATTTGCAAGTGAAGGGGCGAGAAATGCTATTATTTCTGATCTATCGTCCTATGCGACGTTCATTTCGTCTAATTACAATAGACCTAACGATGTCAATACAATAGATGCATTGGAACACATTATTGATTCTATTGAGAGTCAATATGGTAAATACTACAGTACCATACATACGTTGAATGGAAAAATTCAAACGGATTTTAATGGAAATCCGATTATGGGGAAAATCAACTATGTGGTTTGGTCGAATGTTTACTTTTGCCCGCATTGTGGACATGAATTGAATTATTACCGCGTTATGATATTGAATGGGGCAAAATCCACGGAAAAGAAAATTAAATGCCCTAATTGTAGTGCTGTAACGGATAGAACCAAATTGGAAATCAAGTATCAAGTTCAATTTGATGCGGCATTAGGAGAAACGAGTAAAACGCCGGAACATGTACCGGTTCTGATAAATTATTCGGTTGGTACTACAAGATATACAAAAGAACCAGATGAGGAAGATTTAAGAAAAATTAGAGAAGTTGAAGCAAAGCCGCTCAAGAGCCATCCTACAAATATGATGATTCACGGGGATGAAACGGAGCGTTTGTTCAGGGTCGGAATTACACATGTTAAACAACTTTATCCGACCAGAACGTTGTTCTTTTTGTCTGAATTTTTTGATAGATTTAAGGACGATAACAAGAAAATGTTCTTGTTTACAAGTGCTCTTCCAAAGCTGACGATTCTTAATCGGTATATGCCGGAGCATGGAAGTAGAGCATTAGTAGGGCCACGTGCAGGAACATACTATCTGCCGAACTTGTTTGTGGAAAACGATGTCATTGGGCAATTACGCTTCCAATTGAACAAATTGAAGAATCTGTATTATAAAAAAGGAAATGTATTAGTATCAACGCAAAGTACCACGGATTTGTCCAATATACCAACTAACAGTATAGATTACTGCTTTATCGACCCTCCGTTTGGTGCCAATATTATGTATTCGGAGCTGAATTTTGTGGCTGAGAGTTGGCTTCGCATAACAACAAATAACACTAAAGAAGCAATCATTAACAAAGCACAAAGAAAAAACATACCTGAATATCAGGAGTTGATGACCAAGTGCTTTAGTGAGATTTATCGAATTTTGAAACCGTCAAGATGGCTTACAGTTGAATTCCATAATTCCAAGAATGGAATATGGACATCTATTCAAGCAGCGTTGGGTGTTGCCGGATTTATAATTGCAGATGTGCGTGTGCTTAACAAGGAAAAGAAGACGATTAACCAGTTTACAGCGGCAGGGTGCGTTGATCAGGACTTAATTATTTCAGCATATAAGCCTAAGGAAAAATTCAAAAAGGAATTTTTACTTCATGCAGGATCTTCAGAAACAGCATGGGCTTTTGTTCGTCAGCACCTCGCCAATATACCAGTTGTTGTCGTAAAAAATGATCGCATTGAAGTGATTGCTGAGCGTCAAGCATACCTGCTCTTCGACCGTATGGTTGCCTACCATATCATGCAGGGTATTCCTGTGCCGCTGGATGCTACTGATTTTTACCGTGGATTGGACGAGAAGTTCCTGAAGCGCGATAATATGTACTTCCTGCCGGATCAGGTCAATGAGTACGATACTGCCCGCATAACGACCGAAGTGGAGAATATCCAGTTTGAGCTGTTTGTTACGAATGAGAAGTCTGCTATTTCCTGGCTGTATCAGCAGCTGGATGAACAGTTCTGCGGCCCGCAAACCTATGCAGAGCTTCAGCCGAAGTTCATGCAGGAAGTCAAGGCGGTTGATAAGTACGAGCAGATGCCGGAACTTGCTACCATTCTGGAAGAGAACTTCTTGCAAGACGAGAAGGGCCGTTGGTATATTCCGGATGTAACCAAGGAAGGCGATCTGGTCAAACTGCGTGAGAAGAACCTGTGGAAGGAATTTGAAGGCTATATGAACAGCAAAGGCAAGTTGAAGCTGTTCCGCTCGGAGGCTATCCGTGTAGGCTTCTCTCGCCTTTGGAAGGAAAAGAACTATAAAGCCATCGTTGATATCGCAGAGCGTCTGCCGGAGCAGACCATTCAGGAGGATTCAAACCTGCTGATGTACTATGATATCAGCCTTGGAAGAGTGTAAAAGGAGCGTTGCCTATGGGGAAGAATGAATCATCTGAAATCAAGAGAACACCAATTCGCGAAGCAGTAAAACTGCGCTTGTGGGGAATGGCAGCAGGCAGATGCGAAATTTGTAACAAACTGTTGTATTTGGATTCACATTATGGCGATGATGCTAATTTTGCCGAAAATGCCCACATTCACGCAGTTGGTAAAACAGGACCAAGGCATGCTGATGATATGACGCAAGATGAAATAAATAACATAGACAATTTAATGCTTCTTTGTGCCGAGCATCACCATTTAATAGATACTAAGCCTGAAAACTACCTGTCGGATTTTTTGATTGTACAGAAGAAGGCTCATGAAGACCGGATTCGGAGATTAACGGAGATTCAAGATGCTGATTCTTGTAAGATGGTGACATTCTTCTCAAATATAGATAATGTAGATGTGTTTAATGCAGCATCTGTACTTAGGAGAGCCACTGTAAAATGTGGTCTTTATCCAAAACAGGATGACCCAATAGAATTGCATAATGGATTGGTCACAAAATACATACCATCAAAGGATATTATGCAATTTCAAGCAGCTGAACTGGAAGGCCAAGTCAAACAGTATTTTGGTAGCATTGTAAAGAAGGAAGATGTTGTTGCATTATTTGCGCTTGCTCCGCAACCACTTCTTTTCAAATTGGGCTATTTACTTTGTGACCAGCTAAATGTTTGTGTCTTCCAGTGCCATCGCGAGGGAGATAAATGGGCATGGCCAGATGATCAGTCAACAGTGGATTTTCAAATCCATCAGTCAAAGGCTGATTCTGAAACTGCGGTGGCATTGGTTATTGATTTGAGTGCTGAAATTATTGATCAAAGAATTGAAAATACATTGGGCGAAAAATGTACCATCTATCATCTGACTATTCCGGAGCCAAATCGCGTGTTTGTCAAGAATCCTCAGATTCAAGATAGTTTTGTCCGTACTTTTCGGCTGGCAATGGAAAGAATAAAGAATGATAATCCTAAGGCAAAGGAAATCTGCTTATTTCCAGCTATGCCTGCATCGCTTGCAGTTCGTGCGGGTATGGATATCATGCCCAAGGTGGATTTGCCAGTTAAAATCTATGATCAGCTTTCACAGAAAAATAGTTTTGAAGAAACGATAACGATTGGAGGGTAAATGATGTATACCAAAGAAGCGTATAATAGCCTGCTTAAATCGACAGCTCAGAACATTGATATTAGCGATGAAATGTTTGAGGCAGCAGAAAAGACCTATAAAGATCTTGGAAAATGGATAGATCAGGAGACTCCTGATTATGAAATTAGTATTTATCCGCAAGGTTCGTTTGCCCTTGGAACTGTGGTTCGTCCAATTACAAATGCAGATGATTACGATTTGGATATTGTCTGTCAATTCAAGAGTCAATATGGCTTGACGGCAAAGGAACTTAAGGTTGATGTGGTTAAACCACTGCTTGTTCGTTATAAAAAGACGAGTAGAGAAATTGAAGAAAAAAAGAGATGCTGGCATGTTGAATACGATGATGTTCCAAACTTCCATATGGATGTTATTCCAGCTCATACTTATGGGAGTGTAATCCGTATAACTGATCATAATGAAGACGATGACACTTATGATTATTTAGGAAGCAATCCGGCAGGCTATGTGAAATGGTTTTTCGATGCTTGTGCAAAGCAACGTAACAGATTATATGAACAATATATCAAGGATCATCGTACAGTTGTTGCGCAAGCTGATGTCGAAGATGTAAAGCGTAGAAAGGTAAAAACACCATTACAACGCGTTGTACAGATTCTTAAACGGCATCGAGACATTAAGTTTGCAGATGACAATAGCGGTAATAAGCCCATATCAATTATAATCACAACAATAGCGGGAAGGCTGTATGAAGAAGAGGATAATATTTACGATGCTCTTTTCAATATCCTTTCTAAAGCTCCTTCTTGGATTATGGATAACCGCAAAGATCAGCAATTTTACATAGAAAACCCAAGTTATAAAGGTGAAAACTTTGCTGACAAGTGGAATACGCATCCGGAACGTGCTACTGCATTTTTACAATGGTTATATGCTGCGAGGAAAGACCTGGTCGATGGAAGCCTTTTGCAATATAACCGAATTGAAATGGGAAATCATCTAAAAGAATGCTTTGGTAGCGAGACCGGAAAAGCTGTTTTTAACAGTGAAGCAGAGACAGTGAGATCAGCTATTGCAGCGGGAACCTTGAAAGTAGACACATCGACAGGAAATATATCAAAATATGGCACAGTTTCAGTTCCACCAGCACATCACTTTGGCGCGTAAATATTTGAAACCTAAGCCTATTTCGTTGGTGAATCAGCAAATACAGATGCAGTATTTGTACGATAGGCTACTGGTAGCAAACTATATTGAGGATTCCATGCTTGTATGTATTTTAGATATACAGCCGTCCTCCGAGTCTCAAGTGTATAGAATCAAAATTACTTATAAATTGAGTGATGGAGCACCAAAGGCATGGCTGATTTCGCCACCATTACAAAAATATGAGGGAAAATATCCACATCATAAGTACGGCAAGGATGATAGCGGAAATTACCAACTGTGCGTTTATTACCCCAAATATAAAGAATGGAATCAGCAAATGTATATTGCAGATTCGTTTGTGCCATGGGTCTGTACATGGCTGAGTACTTATGAATACTGGCTTGTGACCGGAAAGTGGCACTACGATGAAATGTTTACAGGCCGAAATCAAATTAAGGAATGGAAGAAAGAGAAATGATAGCTGTCGGGGATTTCGTTTTTGACACAATAGAAAAAGCAAATGTGCAGGTTTTGGAGAAGATTGAAGCATGGGGCTATACTTCTTATAAGGTCTTTAATCCGGCAACCGGTCGGGTGTATAAGGCAAATGAGGAACAGCTTAGCTCATCGGGCAGTACTATGCAGTACGATGAAAATTATCTGCGCTATGTTACGCTGCTCTCTAAAATCAAAAACGAAACTGCCGGTGGTTTCCTTTCTTCTCTTGCCAGCGGGATTATTCCGTTGCCGCACCAGCTCCATGTGTTGAACCGCGCAATGGAGACCAACAACATTCGCTATATTCTGGCGGATGAAGTTGGTCTTGGTAAGACGATTGAAGCTGGTATGATCATCCGAGAATTGAAGAGCCGTGGTCTTGTCAGTAGGATTCTCGTTGTCTGCCCGACTGGTCTGGTGACCCAGTGGGCAAGCGAGATGCAGGAAAAGTTCCATGAGAAATTTCAAGTGATTTTACCTTCCGATTATGATACGATTCGCCGCCTGACGGATAATGATGATGTGTATGGTCAGTTCGATCAGGTGATTTCCCCGATGGATTCTATCAAGCCGATTGAAAAACACGCCGGTTGGAGCGAGGAAAAGGTTGAAAAGTACAATGAGGAACGAATCTATTCCATCATCAACAGTGGATGGGATTTGATCATCATAGATGAGGCGCATCGTGTGGCTGGTTCCTCCGGCGAAGTGGCTCGCTACAAGCTGGGCAATCTGTTGGCACAGGCAAGCCCATATCTGCTGCTGTTGTCAGCAACACCGCATAATGGCAAAACTGAGCCGTTTTTGCGGCTGATTCGTTTGCTGGATGCGGATGCTTTCCCGAATGCCAAATCTATTGTCCGAGAACAGGTTGCTCCATTCCTGATCCGCACGGAAAAGCGCGAGGCCATTGACAATAATGGTAATCTGCTGTTCAAGAACCGTATCACGCATCTTGTGACGATTTCATGGGACGAACGCAATAATTTGCAGCGGGAACTGTATGAGATGGTCAGCTCCTATGTCGCAAAGACCTATAACAAAGCACTGCGCAATCGCAAGAAAAATATGTGCCTGATCTTCCTGTTGATTATCATGCAGCGCATGGTGACGAGCAGTACGGCGGCTATTCGACAGAGCCTGGAGCGCAGATTAAATGTTCTTCTGGAGCAGCGCACCTGCGTTGGTAATTTAAGGGAAGAGGACTTGGACGAACTGAACATCGAGGATGGTGTTGAGGATGCTCTTGAAGCGATTTCTCTGGATATGGAGTTGGAAATCGAGGAGCTGAAGCAGATCATCTCTCTTGCAAAACAAGCACAGTTCCAGAATCAGGATGCAAAAGTAGAGCCGCTGTTGAATGAGATTGATGCTATTCTGAGTGAGGATCGTACACAGAAGGTCATTATTTTTACAGAATTTGTTGCTACGCAGACTTATTTGCAGGAGCTG
Source organism: Clostridium sp. FS41 (assembly GCF_000954015.1). Classification (NCBI taxonomy): domain Bacteria; kingdom Bacillati; phylum Bacillota; class Clostridia; order Eubacteriales; family Clostridiaceae; genus Clostridium; species Clostridium sp. FS41. The sequence continues at coordinate 36,886 of NZ_JYHN01000030.1, read as the reverse complement.
CTTGTGAATAGAGGATATACGGTAACGATCCTAAACGGTGGCATGAGCATTGACGAGCGAAATGCTGCCATGCAGGAGTTTAAGGCCAGTACCAGTATTTTTATTTCGACAGATGCCGGTGGCGAAGGTCTGAACTTGCAGTTTGCCAATATTATCATCAACTATGACCTTCCGTGGAACCCAATGAAAATCGAGCAGCGGTGTGGTCGTGTTGATCGTATTGGTCAGCAGAGAGATGTACATATTTATAACTTCATTGTGGGGGAAACAGTAGAAAACCGTGTTCGTGAAGTGCTGGAAGAAAAACTGTCCGTTATTCTGAAAGAGATGGGCGTTGATAAGTATTCGGATGTTCTGGACAGCGAAGTGGCAGAATGTGACTTCACTGATGTGTATATGCGCTCTATTGGTCATGCTTCACAGGTAGAGAAGAATCTGTACCCAGTTGAGGCAGAGATGAAGCAGCAGCTTACGAATGCGCAGAAATATAAAGATGTGATTCGAGAAGAGAAAGACTTGACAAAACTTGTCGGAACGGAGTCGAATTTCGATGTAGACAGTGCGCTCCGCACAATGCTGACATATTATGAGTGCTGGCAGGGGCATGACCCGCGTTTGATTGACCGCATCAGCATTGCAGATGAAGAAATCACACAGCATTTGAAGACGGAGTTGGTGCAGGATCGGACGGCACCGCTTATGTCCATCCAGATTGATAACTTCCCCAATGAGGAAGGCTATTTTATGCTTTGGGAGCTGTCTATCTCTGAAAAAGAGAGCGGAAAGCGGATTTTGCCGATATTCGTCAACAGTGCAATGGTATTGCGGCCGATGGCAGGAAAACGTATTATGGATGTTTTCCTCGATGGAAGCAGCAAGCTCAGGGTTTCGTCTGTGCCGAATGTGGATGCGGAAATTTATTCTAAGCTTGAAAAAAGCTGTATGGATTTTGCCTATGACACATTTGTCGAATTAAAAGAAAAGCAGATGCAGCAGAATGAGGAAAGTTTCAAAAAATATATGTATGCTTTGGAGCTGAGGCAAGAGGCCGCAGAACATATTGGAATTGAAAATATCCGCAGAAGCCGCCTGCAAAAGCTGCAAAAAGAAAAGGCCAACATTGAAGCACAGCACAGGAAAGGCTCACAGGTATATCCGGATTTTAGGTTAATCATGATGGCAAGATTGGAGGCGTAACAGATGATTGGAGACTATGTGTTTGAAAAAACAGCTGCACAGTATACGAAAAAAATGATGCTCGTTGATGCAGATCATCTGGAAGAAAAAGCGCATTATAGTGCGGTGTTTCAGGCACATGGCTTCAGGACTGTTGTGTATACTGATGATTTGAACTTCCGGGTTAATAATACAAGCCTTCTAAATGGAGAGGAAAAGCTTGTGATTCTGGTGCAGCCGGGTGTTTATGTGCCATATGATATTCGGAAAAAATGCCGGGAGGAAGAAATTTCGTTCGAGACATTATTTCCAAAGTTGAATAGCGCAGTTCTGCGAGAAAGCAAAAATCTGGATTTGGAACTACTTACGCTGGCATATCAGACTGACTTTGAGAAATACCATGAACGGAAACAGACGGAAATGTTTCTTCGCCTCAAAATGTATGCTCAGAAAAATGTTGAGCTATATTTGAGAGATTTATACGAATGTGCGCTGAACCAAGCGAAAAGTGTTGAAGATTATAGGGCTTGGTTTGAGCTTGCGGAGAAAAAAGCAACGATTGATGTAACCGCAGTAGAACACAATGTTGACATTGATACTTCAGAATTGAATCGGGCGTTTTGCGCCTATGCAATGAAAAATTTTGGAAAGCTGTCTTCGGAAATTAACCCGGAATCACCGGTCATGGTAAGCAGTGTAATGGATTATATCCATGACCATAGTGAAAAGGCTGCAATTATCGTAATGGATGGTATGTCAGAATTTGACTGGACGATATTGAAAAGATCGTTTGCAGGAATTTGTTATCGCCAAAGTGCTGCCTTTGCCATGATTCCATCTACGACATCTATTTCTCGCCAATGCCTACTGAGTGGAAAATATCCCAGTCAGCTGGCTGAACCGTGGAAGCAAAGTAAAGAGAAGAATGAATTTTATGAATGTGCGAGAAAATATGGGTATAAGGACAATCAGATAGGCTACGAACGAGGGTATGATGCGAGCTTTTCGGCGTTTGTAAAGTGTGGGGCGGTCATCATTCTTGATATTGACGAATTGGTTCATGCCCAATATCAGGGACGTATTGGAATGTTGAATGATGATACGGTGCTGATGAAACAGAATAAGCTTGCTGAGCTGACAAAAAGATTGTTGCAGGATGGTTTTGATGTCTATATTACAGCAGATCATGGAAACACACCTTGTACAGGACTGGGACGATTGACCGGCTCTGGCGTTGAAGTCGAAACAAGAAGCCACAAAATGGTGGTATTGAAGGATTTTGCTAATAAAGACAGTTTGATAGAACGATATGGCCTTCTGGAATATCCGAAATACTATTTGCCCAAAGATTATGACTATCTAATCTGCAATGTGGGGGATTCTTTGGATATCAAAGGTGAAAATGTAATGACGCATGGCGGGATTTCGCTTGACGAAGTGGTGGTTCCGTTCATAATCGCGAGGACGGAGGATTATCATGGCTAAAATGGTTGGTTTGTCAAGAAAACTGAAATTACCTTGGCTGAAATATACGGTTGACTTAGTGGCGGACGGAACAGCGGAATCGGAGATTAAAGATAAGCTCAATGAGTATTTGAGCTATGAGATTGATAGCCCAACGGTTCTCCGTAAGACCAGAGAGATTTTGATGAATATCTGGGTTTATGACAATCCATACAGTTCCTGCTTAAAAAGCGAGGCAGTACAGCTGATAGAAAGGTATCCGGAATATGCGGTGAGTATCAACTGGTGCATGATGTTGGCGGCATATCCGGTGTTTCTTGATATGTGCAAACTGATTGGGAAAATGTCGGAATTTCAGGATGAAATAACGCTTGCCCAGTTGAAACAAAAGCTATTTGATGAGTGGGGAGAAAGAACAACCTTATATCATTCGATTGATAAATTGATTTCAACACTAAAGGAATTCGATGTGCTGCGCTGTGAAAAACCGGGAAAGTATCACATCAACAGGATGGCAGTAAATAATGAACAAGTCAGTGCATTTATGGCATATGCAGTGATGAATATTGATGACAGTGGATACTACTCTTTTCAAGAATTGAATGATTCGGTATATCTGTTTCCCTTTGAATATCATGTTGAAAAGGAAACTATTGTTTCAGATGACAGATTTTCAATCAGTACATTTGGTGGTGAGATTTCGATATCTTTAACTTGAAATATCTGGGAAAGGAGATTCTTATGGCTGATAATCGAAAGAAAGCCTCTATGTCACAGGTTCTTGCAGATATAAAGCCTTACATAACGAAAAAGCTTATGGCGACTCCCTATGTTAAGGAGCAAGATATTCAGGTTATTTGTCAAATTCTCCTGCCCAGATACAAGAATGTGCAGCTCATGCAGGGACTGACCAACAACAAGCCGGATTTCAGAATTCAGGTAAAAGGTTTGTTCGGGACAGAAGAGAAACGGTTTGAAGTGATTGGCGGTGATAAGAAAAGACCGGCAACCAAGAAGAAATCTGACCTGGGCTGGATTGATCGGCTGGAAGAGATAGATGCTGCGCTGGATGATTTCTGATGGCGATGCAGTGTGGAGGAGGTGCGGCTAAGTGACCTGGGCTGAATATTATGAGCGATATGACGGATGGCAGGAAAGTACTCAGTATAGCCGTCTGGCCTCTATCAAGGACTTCGGACCGGATGAAAGTCCATCTGAGGAAATATGTGACTGCATTCAGTATGTAGATACGCGCACAGCGACCAGCATTCTTCGCAGAGCATTAGCAGCGGGAGTCCGGTTTCGAGCTGCGGAAGTTGCGGAGATTGCAGATAGCGGGCAAATCGAAGATGAAAAAGCACTGGAAAAGCTGCTTCAGACAGCTGTGGATGCTTATACGGGGGAACAGCTGGATACGCTGCTGAGCTGTCTTCCAGATCCGGAACCGGTCTATGAGCTGATTGATAAGATTACATCCAAACCGACGCACTTTACAGAGGAGGATGTTCTGACACTGCTTCCTAATCTGCCAGATGAGGAATCCATCTATCAGCTGGTCAACTCGACAGACGCGGTTTTTACAGAAAATGGGCTGAATGAGTTGTGTGATTATGGTGTGGACGAGTCGCTGATCAGGAAGATTTCAAAGCGTAGTAGCATTCCGTATGCTGATCCAGATGCGCCTGACGAGGAAATTCCGCTTAAAGAGACACAAGCGAAGAAGCCAGGACTGTTCAGCTGCTTACTGATGGGAATGGCTCTGGCTGGCAATCCTAAGCCTAAAAGTACAGGCAGATGCACGGGAGATTGTGCTCATTGTCCTCCCCACTATGGTTATCGCTATGGACGATGGTATTATGGACATGGGCATACACATGGCTGCGAATTCTGCGGAAATGGAGGATGCAGTGGGAAGTGCAACATAGATTGACTTCGCTTGCAATGTGATATGACACGACAAGAATTATTTACATGGATACGCCAGCAGTACGGCACAGAGCCGGAATACCCCTGGCATGACTGGAATGCAGTGCTGCGGCACAACGACAATAACAAATGGTATGGTGTGGTTCTGGAAGTATCTGCTGATAAGTTGGGATTGCCGGAGGCAGGCATCATTGATGTCCTTAATGTGAAAAGTGATCCGCTGCTGATCGGCTCTCTTCGTGGGCAGGATGGCTATTTTCCGGCCTATCACATGAACAAGGAAAAATGGCTCAGTATTCAGCTCGGCAAACCGGAGCTGGATGATGCCATCAAAGACCTGCTTTCTTTGAGCTATGAGCTGACAGCACCGAAAAAGCGTAAACCAAAATCATCAGCAAAAAATCCGGGAGATTCCGCAAATGGCAAAGAAAAAGAAACTGACGAAGGCTGAGCGAAAGGAAGCACGCCTCCGCAAAGGCAAGCAGTGGCTGCTCACCTATACCGGCTCACCGAAAAAGATGAACAAGCATTACCGGGAACGCTTTCATGTGGATGCTGTGACTGCCGCTAAAGATTTGCAGGAGCTTGGAGTCAATTATACACAGGAGCAGCTTGACCAGATTAAACAGGCTGAAGAACAGCGGCTTCGGCAGCGGAGAATGGAGCGGGAAGCGGAAGAACGGGAACGGCTGGCAGAACTGTATGAGGACTGCGATGGTCGTTTTGCTTTTATCGCCGGATATACAGATGGCGGCGCACCGTATGGTGTGATGTGGGAAGAAGTCGGCATTGATCCGAGACTGCCGTTCGAGGAAAAAGTGAAGCTCTATCACATGCAGATGTTAGGCTGATAATTGTGCAGACGGCATCTGCACAATTTGCAACAAAAAAGAGGAGCTGGTCAAGGCTCCTCGAAGATACGTTATTTCAAAAAGTTGCTTTTATGTTCCAGTGCGTGCAGATTATATCCAAGTGTGGCCAGGTGTGCTACCTTCAGCGCAACCAGATTGATGTCGGTGGACATCGCACGGGCAATCTGCTCGGCTGTGTATCCATATTCATAGATGTAGCGAAGGACTTCATCGCTGTCCATTAGGATCTCCGCTGCTACGATGTTGGCTTCATATTCCGGTTTGGATTTCATGTCGTAGAGCATGAACTCATGAATCGGGGTGGTTTTCGCCATATTCCGGTGAAGCTGGTCATGCCCTAATTCATGTGCGCACACGATGCGCAGCATATTTTCATCCAGACTGTTATTCAGGAAAATAAAGCGATTTCGCTTAATCACCCGGTACATTCCTTTCAGGGAACCAAAATTTTCGCAAAGCATGACATTGATACCAAGCTGCCTTGCAATTTCAAAAGGGTCTCTGGAACCGCAGCGTTTTACCAGTTTCTCACCGACCCGTGAAAGCTGTTCCGCATTCATCATACCACCTCCAGTTTACAGTATAGCGAAAAGTGTGTACGATAAATATCACTGATCGGATTTTTTACGCCTCGTTTTCGGGGCGTATTTTTTATTGTTCTCTTTGGCAATCCAGTAGGCATCGGTCAGAGCTTTATAAGCTCCTTCGATGGCATCTTCGCTTAATTCGCCGCCAGCGAACATACCGGTCACTTCACTGACCAGTTCTTCAATATCTTTCGCTGCTTTTGCACCGCCTTTTTCATGAGCTTCTACGACATAGGTGCCGCTGCTTCCCAGCAGGTACTCAGTAGTAGTATTCAGCGCATCCGCGATCTTCTGGATCGTAACCATATTGGATGGTTTGCGGCTGCCAAGCTCATAATTCTGAATTGTGCGGGCGGTTACACCGGCCTTCTCTGCAAGTTCTACCTGAGTTAAATTGGCTTCTGTTCTTTTTTCTTTCAACCTTTCTTTGAAGACCATAGGAATACCTCTTTCTTTTTTGATAACGAACACGAACATTTTTTCATAAAAACCTATTGACACGAAAAACTGTGCTTGCTATAATGACGATGAAAACACGAAATACAATTCGTGTAATTATAGTATCACAAGAAATGCTGTGTGTCAATGTGTTCGTGAAAAGTTGTTCGTGCTTTCACGAACGGAGAGGAGGAATACGGGATGCAGAGAGTGATTCTTCACTGTGATATGAATAATTTCTATGCCTCTGTTGAGTGTATGCTGAACCCGGAACTGAAGAACAAGCCGGTGGCAGTGTGTGGTTCTGTGGAGGAACGGCATGGTATCGTACTTGCGAAGAACTATGCAGCAAAGGCGTTTAGCGTTTCCACGGGAGAGGCAATCTGGCAGGCAAAACAGAAGTGCCAGGATCTTGTGATCGTGGAGCCGCACTATGAGCAATATATGAAGTTTTCAAAGCTGGCTCGTGAGATATACGGTCGATACACTGACCAGATCGAGCCGTATGGGATGGACGAATGCTGGCTGGATGTGACCGGAAGCGGCTGCATGGGAACCGGATTTGAAATAGCTGATGAGATTCGCAGAACTGTTAAGTTTGAATTAGGACTTACGATTTCCGCAGGAGTGAGCTTCAACAAGATTTTTGCCAAGCTTGGGTCGGATATGAAAAAGCCGGATGCGATTACCTGTATTGAAGAAGATTCGTTCCGAGAGAAGATTTGGTGTCTTCCTGCCTCTGATTTGCTTGGAGTCGGCAGAGCGACCGAGAAGATTCTATCCGGTTATGGGATTCATACGATTGGAGAGCTTGCTGCAACATCGGATGATTTCTTGAAGTGCTGCCTTGGAAAGAATGGACTGGCGATTAAGAAATATGCCAATGGGCTGGATGATTCACCGGTTATGCGTTCCGATTATGTCTCCCCGGTAAAAAGCATTGGGCACGGGATAACGACCATGCAGGATTTGGAAAATAACGCCGAAGTCTGGTGTGTCATGCTGGAACTGGTGCAGGAGATCGGAACCAAGCTGCGCACACATAAAAAGAAAGCAGGCGGAATAGCGATTTCCATCCGCAACAACGAGCTTTACACGAAAGAGTGGCAGTGCCGGATTAGTATTCCGACACAAAGCCCCACCTATCTGGCGAAAACCGCATTTGCGCTGTTTGCAAAGAATTATCAGTGGGAGCATCCGATTCGTTCAGTGACGGTTCGGGCAATCAACCTGTTTGAAGAGGATTGTCCGATACAATACGACCTATTCACCGATATGAAATCATTGGATCGCCAGGAACGGCTGGACGCAGCGATTGAGCAGATTCGATTCCGATTCGGGAAAGATGCGATTAAAAATGGGGTACTTTTTCAGAAAAGCAAGATGCCGACAGAGCGAAAAGTGGATTTGGTTATGCCGGCAGGAATGATTGGTTAATACAGCACCGGCAGAATCTGGTGAGTTCTTTGCTAAAAGAAGTCAACACATTCGCCGATTTACAGAGGAGGAGCGTAGAATATGTCGGAACAGAAATGTAGAAAAGTATATGTACCTGTGAATTTGGATGTGGATGCAGAGGGAAATATCCGTCCGCGTCTGATTCGGTGGATTGACGGACGGGTGTATGAGATCGACCGATTGAAGCATAAGTGTCGGGCTGCTTCCACGAAGGTAGGTGGCTGCGGAATCCGTTATACGGTCATGATCGGTGGGCATGAGAGTTTCCTGTACAACGAAGATGAAAAATGGTTCGTTGAGGCAAAGGAGCAGTGCCTATGATCCTTTCACAGAAAAAAATAGAAGAAATCGCTGTTGCAGTGATAAGAGATTTTCAAAAGTCCTTTTTCGGCAGCGAAGCAGATGATCCGACGAGATTCGCGCTTCCGACACCCATTGACCAGTTTGCATCCGATTATCTGAACCTGAAGGTGTCATTTCAAAAGCTGTCCTCGGACGGAAGCATCTATGGTCTGACTGCGTATGTGGATACAGAATATCAAATTGAAGTCGATGGAAGTCAGAGGAGCATCTTCCTGAAAACCAATGATGTGGTTCTGGACAAGAGCTTCATTGAACCGGAGAATATACGGAAACTCTGCGGAAAACGCAGGTTTACGCTGGCACATGAGTGCGCTCACCAGATATTGTTTCAGCTGGATGCCGATGACCGAAAGATAGCCTGCCATAAGAGACCGGAAGTGAGGAAAAAAGGTTCCCGCGTTCTGAGAACGCAGGAAGATTGGAACGAGTGGCAGGCCAATTCGCTGGGAGCTGCCATCCTGATGCCCCAGTCAGAAGTGGATCGGGCGATGTGGTTCATCAACAGCAGAAAGCCTCTGACATGTTATGGATGGCGTTTTTATGACAAAAACCAGGTGAAGATAGATACTTTCTGTGGTGTCTTTGGCGTTTCGAGATCGGCAGCTGTTATCCGCTTGGAACAACTGGGCTATCTGAACCGGAAAAAGGATTATGAATATCGTGATCCATTGGAGGTGTGGCCATGAGCAGGAATATCAGAGTATCGGAACCATCTGCGGAAATGCAGATTAAAATCATCCGGGCAAAGGATGCGATTGCTTCGCAAAAGCCCAGGATTGTCAGGTGCCCTTATTGCCGACACAATTCAATCATCGTCTTTGAGGATACCAGAGGACATGTGCAGACCAAATGCAAGGCCTGCGGACGCGAGACCGTCTTCAATGTTTTGGAGATGAGAAGATTACGGAGATTGCAGCTCTACTATTCGTCTTTGAATGGTTGAGATGACAATAAATAACCCTATTAACACAATTTTATAAGTCATAGCTGTGCTGTGGAGCCGCTGACAGGCGAAGTCTTCCGAATGCCGCATGAGACAGAATTATGGGATACCCATGTTCTGTTTTATCGGCACAGGATTTTTTCTTCACCGTCATGCGGCTCTTTTTTTGACCTTCCGTCGATCCGGTTCTGTACCGGCTGTGCGGAAGGAGAAACGTATGTATTACGATCAGCATGTATGTGGAGCAAGAATTCAGGAATTACGCAAATCAAAAGGGTATACGCAGGAGGCCCTGGCTGAGGCGATTGATATTGATGCAAAACGCATTTCCAAAATTGAGCGCGGAGTAATATCGGCATCTTATAATGACATGATTTTGTTTTCGGAATTCTTTGGAGTAACGCTGGATTATCTGATCATTGGCAAGAGACAGGATGTGGATGCGTTGAAAAAGAGAGTGCAGGATGCCATTACGCAGCTTCAGGAAGCACTGATGTGAACTCGCAAAATTAGGTGGGCAAAGTCGCAGTTTCCGGCGTGTTATGTAAAACCGCATTCTTTTATACTTACTTTACAGCTAAGGCAACAAGGCTGATGAACTATGAAAATTGAATACTCATTCTCCAAGTACATTACTGACAGAACGAGCCTTCGACTGCACGCCATGATGCCCAACAGGGGCGAAGCGAAATCGCAGCAGCAAATGTCGGATTGCAACCGACGGTGGTGTAAAAGCCTGTCAGGGACAATGATACTTCCGTAATTCGCGGTCCGGCCATAAAGAAGGCGGGATGGTTAAATTCCAATGGAGCAGTGAAGCACACTGCCGCTTGTGAGAAATCCCCGATCTCTGGGGTGCCAAGAAAAAGTACAGAGAAACCATATTTTAAGAAAGGCTGTCAGAATAAAGCATTTGTATTATTTTCTGTCAGCTTTTATCCATAGATGACTATGGGATTGGAGGCAACCAGATGAAAGAAAACTGGGTTTACCGGCGAGGAGATATTTACCTTGCCAATCTTGGTGTTCCGATAGGATCAAAGCAGGGCGGTGTTCGTCCGGTAGTGGTTCTTCAGAACGATGTCGGCAACTTTTATTCGCCGACGATTACGGTTGCTCCTCTGACAACGAAGATTCAAAAGAAAAGAAGCCAGCCGACACATTATTTCCTTCGGAAGGCAAAAGGGCTGGCAAGATCTTCGATGGTATTGGCGGAGCAGCTTGATACATGTGATAAGACCTGTGTGATTCGGTATCTCGGCAAGGTAAGTAAGGGACAGATGCGCGGAATTGATGAAGCTGTGAAAGTGCAGCTTGGATATTATATTCCGGAACAGGCAGAGAAAAAAAGACAAGGCAAATGCCGAAAGGAAGTGAATTTTGATGGTGGATAAATTGATTAAGCGTAAAGAAGCCGCTGAGATGTTGGGAATTAGCCTGGACACCTTGGATCATGCAAGAATGGAAGGGCTGATCACTTACGTTCAGTATGTTGAGAATGGCTGTGTTTATTTTACTGAAGTTGGACTTCAGGAGTATATTGCAAGGTCTACACACCGTGCAAGGCCGAAGGATAACAATCCGACTTTCCGAAAGAAGAGAACAGCCAGGAGCGAAATTCGACATCGTTGAGTATTGGCAGGTTATTCGCAATAATGAATATATCAGCTAAAAGTTTGGAGGTGTCGAAGATGGCAAGAAAAAGATATGCGATTCCTCAGTACGGAACCGTCATCATGGCGGGTAAGGAATATTACCGGACTCGAATTGAGGATGCTGATGGAAAGCGGGTGGCGTTGTATGGCAGAACCCGTGAAGAATTATATGATAAGGTGCTCGAAGCGAGAGAGCAGATTGAGGATAATACATTTCGCAGATCATCCCCCACAGTAAAGGAGTATTGCGAAAAGTGGCTATTGTTACAATCCGCACAGGTAAGAGCCACTACGTTGACGGATTACACATCGAAGGTAAACCGGCATATTATAAAGCCGCTGGGTCATATGAATATAGCAGATGTTACAGCAGATGATATTCGTCTGGCACTGGTTCCTGTATCAAAAAAATCAGCATCTGTGTACAAATCGGTTAATATCCTTTATAAGAGCATTTTTGCGGCAGCAAAAGAAAGCAAAGTGATTCAGGACAATCCTACAATTTATTTGTCTGGAAAGAACGGAGGCGTTCCTCAAAAAGAGAAAACCCCTTTGACGGATGATCAGGTGGAGAGGTTGCTGGATGCGATAAGAGGATTGCCACCGTATGTATTTGTGATGCTTGGCTTGTATGCGGGGCTTCGGCGAGAAGAAATTCTTGCATTGCAGTGGGATTCAGTTTTTCTGGATGAAGCAGCACCGTATTTGACGGTGTGCAGAGCTTGGCATACAGAGCACAATCGACCAGTAATAATGTCTGAGCTGAAAACAAAGGCTGCTCATCGAGATGTACCGCTTCCTGATTGCCTGATGAAATGTCTGAGAGAAGCAAAGGAGACTTCCACATCCGCCTATGTTGTTGCGAACAGCGAGGGCGAACCGCTTTCATATACGCAGTTTAAGAGGCTCTGGCAGTATATTGTGACCAGAACCGTAAAGGAACGGAGCTACTACCGTTATGAGAATGGAAAACGAGTGAAGCATACGGTGAAACCGGTGCTGGGCGAAAGAGCTGCGCATAATGGAAAGGTGGTTTATAGCTTAGACTTTGAAGTGACACCACATTTGCTGCGGCACACTTATATTACAAATCTTATTCACGCATCGGTTGATCCTAAAACAGTTCAGTATCTTGCCGGTCATGAGAACAGCAAGATAACGATGGACATTTATGCAAAGGTAAAGTATAACCGACCGGATGAACTGGCGGGCATATTAGAGGATACCTTTACACTGTGGGATGCAGAATAGGCCAGACAGTTTCATGAATGAGATCAAAAAGAGTAGGGATAATCCCTGCTCTTTTTACATATAGCCGACATCCTTGAGAACCGGAGCAGCATTCTGGATAATTAAAGAGCAAAGATCAATTTGGATGTATCAAGAAAATGGAGGAAGCAATAATGGCAAGAAAAAAAGTAGTGCCAGAATATGGCACAATTATGAAGAGGGGTGTTCAATATTACAGAACACGAATGCAAGATGCGGATGGAAAATGGATTTCGCTATATGCACAGACTCCTGAAGAGCTGTACGATAAATCCATTGAGATGAAGCGCAGCATTGAGGATGAAATATTCCGGAAGAATAATCCGACAGTAGCTGAGTATTGCGAAAAGTGGTTGAAGATGCGCTCGGCGAGTGTGCGAGAAAACACATTGAGTGGATATGAGCGCACGATAAGAAAATACATTATTGGAGCTATTGGAGATATGTATATGGACGAAGTGACGACTGATGACCTTCGCTTGCTGCTGGTGCCAATCTCCAAGCAATCAGCTTCCCTGTACAGCAAAATGAATATGCTGATCAAATGTGTTTTCTATTCAGCAGAAGAAAGCAAAATCATCAGTTATAATCCGGCTGCGTCGCTTTCTGCAAAAGGCGGAACACCAAAGCAGGAAAAGAAGGCATTGACGGATGAGCAGGTGAAAATTCTTCTGGATACAATCAGGGGATTACCACCGTATGTTTTCGTAATGATTGGGTTGTACGCAGGGTTGAGGCGGGAAGAAATTCTTGCACTGCGATGGGATTGTGTTTTCCTGGATGGTGCCACCCCATATATATCGGTAAGGCGAGCATGGCGTTCTGTAAATAATCGTCCGGTAATTTCAACAGAATTAAAAACGCCAGCAGCCAAAAGGGACATTCCCATTCCGGGCAAGTTGGTGGAATGTTTGAAAGAGGCAAAAGAAAAGTCAAAATCGGAATATGTGATCTCGGACAGGAATGGTAACGCTCTGGCTGAATCTCAGTTCGTGAGGGTGTGGAAGTACATAGCAGTTCGTTCTACGGAAGAACGCTGCTATTACACCTATGTGAATGGGCAGAAGATTAAGCATGTGGTAAAGCCGAAGCTTGGTGAGCATCAGCCGAACAATCCGAAGTTGGTATATACGATGGATTTTCAAGTGACACCGCATCAATTGCGTCACACTTATATCACGAACCTGATTTATGCTTCGGTTGATCCTAAAACCGTACAGTATCTTGCCGGACACGAAAACAGCAAGGTGACTATGGACATTTACGCTAAAGTAAAGTATAATAAACCTGCCCAATTACATGGGGTGATCAACAGAGCAATCGACACATCAAAAAAAGATTAGGGTTAAAATCCGACAAAAGCCTACAAAATCGTGGGTTTAAGAACTGGTGGACGAAGAGCAAAAAGCTTGAAAAAACGCGTAAAATCAAGCAAAATCGAGCTTCGGTTTCGTGAAGTACGGCTTAAAGGCAGCACGCCGTGCGCCACAGTTCTCCAAGAGATAATAAGAGGTTATATCATAGACTTATCAGAACCCTTGAAAACATTATGTTTTCGAGGGTTTTTTGCTATATCGGATATGACAAAAATACCTCCGGGCGTAAGATAAGCCGTGGAGGTATTTTTTGTGTGTGATGTGGCAGTTTGGTTAACGTGCCCCAAACTTGGTACCGCGTTTGATGGTACCGTTGCTGTTCCATTCCGTGTATACGTATGGACCGCCGTCTGTGGTTCCGTTTTCAGTGAATTCATGGGACTCGCCGTTGTAGCTGTGGGTGCCGGTCACCAGTTTCAGGCTGTTGTTGTCAAAATAATAGACATTTCCATTGATCTTCATAATCCCGCCCTGAAGTTCGCCGGTGTCGGCCGCATAATACCAGGTACCGTCCTTCTGGATCCAGCCGGTTCTCATGATCTGGTCGGAGCCAAAGAAGAACCAGTGGTTCTTGTAATTAACCCAGTTGTTGGTACAGTAATCTCCGGAACCCCACTGATATTTCATACCCTGTGATGTGCTTACGAAACCTGCGGCAAATGATGTCATAGCGCTTCCCGCTGCCAAAGCAAGTGTCAGTGCAGCGGTGGCCAAATATTTCTTTTTCATATAAAATTCCCTCCTTGCAGAATCTACTGATTATCTTTGTTTTCGATAGTTGGATTCTACACCCTGGAGTAACTCCAAGGTCAATACAGTTAATGTATTTGTAAGGAAAATGGAATTTTAATGTAACTTTGTCAGATCCATCCACCGTCCAGGCCAATCACCTGTCCGGTCAGGTAGGATTCCTTGTATCCCAGATGGTAAACCAGGTCCGCTACCTCCTCGGCCTTGCCCAGACGGCCGGAGGGAATCTCCTCCACCAGGGCGATCAGGTCGTCCTCCTCCATCCACTGGTTCATCTCCGTGTCAATGGCGCCGCAGGCAACTGCGTTCACCTGGATGTTGCTGGGGGCCAGCTCCTTGGCCAGGGCTTTGGTCAGGGCATTGATCCCGCCCTTCGTAGCGGAATAGGCGGTTTCGCAGGATGCTCCCACCACACCCCATACGGAGGAAATGTTGATGATCTTTCCCTGCTTTTGCTGAAGCATATAGGGGATGGACAGCTTACAGCAGTTAAACACCGAGGTCAGATTGGTGCAGAGCATCTTTTCCCAGTCCTCACAGGTCATGTCCTGCAAAAGCCCTATATAGGAAATACCGGCATTATTCACCAGCACATCAACACCGCCAAACTGGGTTTTGATCTTCCCGTACAGCTCCTCGCAGCATTTCATGTCGCCCATGTCCCCCTTATATGCAAGGCAGGGCACCTGGAAGGACTCGATCTCCTTCTGGGTCTGGAGAAGACGGTCCTCTCTGTGGACGCAGCTAATGGCTACGTTATAGCCCTTTTTGGCAAACTTGACTGCAATGGCCTTGCCGATGCCCCTGGAGGCCCCGGTGACCAGTACTGTTTTACGTGGCATAAGACACACATCCTTTCTGTCATACACTGTATCTACATTTTATCACATCCCATGGATAATTGTAAGAAATTGAATTGTAATATGTGAAATATATGTGTTATAATAATTACAAATTGGTCAAAATAGTAAATAACTTGTTAATATGATAATAGATAAGGAAAAGGTAAGGATATGGCACAGGTATATGATTTGATTATTATTGGTTCAGGCCCCGCAGGGCTTGCGGCTTCTGTCTATGCCCAGAGGGCAAGGCTGAATACACTGGTGATCGAGAAGGCGATGGTCAGCGGAGGACAGGTTCTGACAACCTATGAGGTGGATAATTATCCCGGACTTCCGGGCATTGGCGGATATGATCTGGGGCTTAAGTTCCGGGAGCATGCAGACCAGCTGGGAGCGGAGTTCGCGGAGGATGATGTGGTAAGGATCGAGGACCAGGGGAATATCAAGCGGGTGGTATGCGAGCATGAGACCTATGAGGCCAGGGCTCTGATCCTTGCAACAGGAGCGGTTCACAGAAAGCTGGGCATTCCCGGTGAGGAGGAGCTGGCAGGCGCAGGCGTCTCTTACTGTGCAACCTGTGACGGCGCATTTTTCCGCAATAAGGTAACGGCTGTGGTCGGCGGCGGAGACGTGGCTGTGGAGGATGCCATTTTCCTGGCCCGTATGTGCAGCAAGGTCTATGTCATCCACAGAAGGAACGAACTGAGGGCGGCTAAAAGTCTCCAGGAAAGTCTTTTATCCCTTGAGAATGTGGAGATGGTATGGGACAGTGTGGCTGACAGCATCAACGGAGACGGCATGGTAAAGAGCTTGTCCGTAACCAATGTAAAGACAGGTGAAAAGCGCGATCTGGATGTTCAGGGCGTGTTCATTGCAGTGGGGATCTCACCGGAGAGCAAGGCGTTTGAAGGGCTTGTGGAGATGGACCACGGATATATAAAGGCAGGCGAGGACGGGGTGACATCTGCACCGGGCATCTTCGCCGCAGGCGATGTGAGGACAAAACCCCTGCGTCAGATCATCACAGCGGCAGCAGACGGCGCCAATGCTGTAACAAGCGTGGAGCGGTATCTGATAGAAAACTAGGGGGGATACGGTTCAGATGAAGAATTGGATGAAAATACTGGCTGTGAGCAGTGCGTGCAGCTGTGTCTTTGCAATTCCTGCTATGGCATCCACCAATCTGGAGACAGGTTCCTCACTGGCAGGCATATCCGTGGCCCTGAACAACTTCTATGCAGGTAATACGGAGCCGGAGAAACAGCTGGCATCCATCTATTCCGATATAGAGACTAGGGCCGGAAAGAATCAGGGCGGCGGAGGAAACAGTAAGAGTACATCAGCCGGGGACAGCCAGGACTCCTCCGAAGCGGACGCTTCAGTAGGCCAGGCTGCCCAGGCGGCGCAGGCACCCGAAGAAACAAAGGCATCAAAATCATCAGCCTATGACAATGTGGCGGTTTCCAAGGTCAACGGTTCTGTAAATATCCGGACCGAAGCCAATACCGCCAGCGGTGTTACAGGCAAGATCTTTAATGATTCCGCTGCCACCATCCTGGATACCGTGGATGGGGAAGGCGGTAAATGGTATAAGATACAGTCCGGCTCAGTGACCGGCTACATAAAGGCAGAATATTTTGTGACCGGGCAGCAGGCGGAGGCCAAGGCCAAGGAGGTGGGAACCACCTACGGTACCATCGTGGGCACGCCCAGCCTGCGCCTAAGGGATACGCCCAACCTGGAAGGCAAGACCCTGACCCTTCTCTCAGAGGGGGCCCACTATGTGGTCACCGGGGAGGAGGGGGATTTCCTGAAGGTTTCCGTGGATTCGGATCTGGAGGGATATGTGTTTAAGGAATACATGAAGACCAGTGTGGAGTTTAACAAAGCCGTGTCCGTGGAGGAGGAGAAGGCGAAAGCAGCGGAGGAAGCCAAGCGCAAGGAAGATGCGGAAAAAGCTATCAAGGCGCTGGAGGAGGCTAAGAAGAAGGAAGCTGAAAAGAAGACCACGGAAGCCACCACCAAAGCCCAGAAGACCACGGAAGCTCCTACCACTGCCGCACCTAAGAAAGAGGAGACAAAGGGAACGGATCCGGTGGTCCAGACCATAGCGGCTAATCCGGAGAACGGCAATGACAGCACTGTGGCCGCGCCTACCACCCAGAAAGCCACAGAGAGCACCCAGTCCAAGGGACCGGGTTCACCGGGGACCTCGTCCTCCGAAGTGGTATCTGCGACCAGGAATGCGGTGGTGGCCTATGCAAAGCAGTTCCTGGGCAATCCTTATGTGTACGGTGGGACAAGCCTTACAAGCGGTGCTGACTGTTCCGGATTTACCCAGAGCATCTTCTCTCATTTCGGCATCAGCACAGGAAGAAGCTCCAGGGACCAGGCGGCCAGGGGAAAGACGATCTCCGTCAGCGAGGCAAAGCCGGGAGACCTGCTGTTCTATGCCAGCGGCGATTATATCAATCATGTGGCGCTTTATATCGGAGGCGGACAGGTCATTCATGCCAGCAATCCTACCACCGGTATCTGTATCTCGCCTGCGAATTACAGGACGCCGTGTAAGGCTGTTACGTTCCTGGATTGATGGTTATTGAGTAAAGCCTAGGGGTGAAGGAAGGCTGCAGCAGATATGGGAATGATGAACCATGTCGGCTGCGGCTTTTTTGCAATTATAATGGGATCAAAAAATAAATGGGACAGCCATCCATTGGCAAGGTATACAAGGGACGCCATGTCTGCCATGAAGGGGGCAGG
Organism: Clostridium sp. FS41; assembly: GCF_000954015.1. Classification (NCBI taxonomy): domain Bacteria; kingdom Bacillati; phylum Bacillota; class Clostridia; order Eubacteriales; family Clostridiaceae; genus Clostridium; species Clostridium sp. FS41. The sequence goes on along the minus strand of NZ_JYHN01000030.1, from coordinate 19,001 downwards.
GTATGGCCTGTAGGGCTAAAGCGAGATAGAGATAAGGGATACATATTAAAAGCCGGCAGCTGCATCACACAGCTACCGGCTTGTCTATTCTATGATCAGAATTCCGGTTCGATCAATCCGTAGGTTCCGTTCTTGCGCTTGTAAACCACGTTCACCTGGTCGGTGTCTGCGTTTAAGAAGACGTAGAAGTTATGTCCCAGCATCTCCATCTGCAGGCAGGCTTCTTCGGGAATAGTTGGCTTGATGGCGAATTTCTTGGTTTTAACGATCTGTATCTCGTCATCCTGAATCTCATCCTCTTCCTCGATAAATGCCTGGGAGAAGGAAACTGCCGCCTGTTTCTTGTCAATCAGTTTCTTTCTATATCTCCGGATCTGACGTTCGATCACTTCTTCCACCAGATCAATGGATACATACATATCGGTACTTGATTCCTCAGCCCGGATGGTATTGCCCTTGACCGGGATGGTCACTTCAATCTTTTGCCTGTCTTTCTGCGCGCTCAGCGCAACGATTACTTCGGTGTCCGGAGTGAAGAAATGTTCCAGCTTGCCTATCTTCTTTTCAACGGCAGCCTTCAAACCTGGAGTTACCTCAATATTTCGTCCTGTTATGGTATAACGCATAATCACCAACTCCTTTACTTGAGATAGTGACATTATAACATATTTAGTATAAAATTACAATCAGATCCTATAAATTGCCTAACAATTTATCTTAATTTTTTATAAAAATAATCTTCAAACCATGTGGATAAGTATTGAATTACTAATAGAAACCATTCAAAAATGTCAAGAGTAAACCATGTATTTTCTCCCGAAATACGCAAGTTTATTAGAAGTGTACAAAAATAAAATTTATGTTAAGGCCAGGTAAAGTTTGAAAACAAAAACTTATAAACCTGTGGATAATGTGGATAAGTCGGTGTATAACTAAATTTTGCCTTAAAATGGACAAACTGGGATGTGGATAACTTTGGGGGTAATGTGCATAAACTTCTGGGGATAATGTGGACAGGTAAAAAATCGAACACATTTTTTGTGCAATGTGCTTGGTTGACCATAAGTATGGACAGAATACTAAGCTGAAGCGGCTTTGTTTAAAGAAAAAGGACAACCGCCTCCTATTAGGAGACGAGTTGTCCTGAAGCGATAAGATATCCATGCCTGATATCGTATGTCAGCCGATTGGGATATCTTAATACTTAACAAATGCAGCCGGTTAGATCGTGTATATAGCCAGGTACCGTATCCGGACATATATCCAATGCGGCGGCTAACTCACCAAAGAGTAATCTTCGGGCATTGTTAACACCATCTTTTTCACGGATATTTAAAACCCTCCCTTTACTTTTTCGGGATTGTTCCATCTGCGTTATTTCCTTGATCATTGCAGCTAATTCTGTACAACTTCCGGATTGGAATATCTGTTTGTAAATTTGAGGGCGCTCTTTGTCATTCTTATATCCCCTGCACTTGACATAGGGCCAGGATAATATGAAGTTTTGCGCCTCGCCTTTTGTCATAATATCACGCATCATTACTTTGTTCGTGTCTACAGGAATGCTGATTGTCCTGTTAGACTCAAACTTTGGAATTAAACGGTAATATAATTTGTCATTATCTGAGAAGTCGGTCTTTGATATAGCATCCACCCGGCAGACGCCTACGGTTCCATAAAATATAAAATCTCCTTTTTTAAACAGGTTACCACCTTTCTGAACAGATTCTGCTCAATCATTTAACGGGGATTGTTTAATGGTGCGTATTTTTCTATACAGGACCGTCAGGCCTTTTTCTTAACTAATACTATGCTGCGCAGACATTAACGGCCTGCAGACCGCGATTGCCGTTGGTAATGTCAAAGGTTACGGATGCACCGTCCTCTAATGACTTAAAACCATCGGAAGCGATTCCTGAAAAATGAACAAATATGTCCTCGCCATTTTCTGCATTAGTGATAAAACCAAATCCTTTTTGTGAGTTAAACCATTTAACTGTACCTTTATTCATGAAAGATACCTCCTGATATTTTATTATACCTTTTGATAAAATAAAAAAATCACATATTTTTGTAAACCATCATAGGAATAATGACTTACAAAAACATGTGAAATCAGAATCTTATAAAAAATATAAATTCAGTATACCCTTGTTTTGAGTCATTGTCAAGATAAATAATAAATTGTTTGTGAATGAATTAAATAGGGGATCAAAGGGAAGGAGTATGTAAAAAGAGGATGGGATGGGACCGCACCCGCGTAGATTCATGTTATTTTATATCATGTTATACGGTCCCGGGAGGCACAGAAAAGTGACACGGAAACTGGAAAACCTTGTAATACCGTTGATTTTATGTCCAAAATGTTAATTTTTCATTAACCCGTTGAATAAATTCCTTCCAAGTGCTACAATAAGTAAGATTGTATCATAGGCGGAGTATTTGCAGTATTTTATCTGGAAAGCCCCATAGCGGGCATTGTGGAAAGATAAGGAATAAACTGGAATCAGAGGGCAGATAATATAAGTACTGCGATGCAGTACCGGGCATGGACACAGCTGTGCCTGCAAATGCTGCACATACAGGCGCTGGTTGAAAATTAGTTTCTATTATATAAGGAAGAAGTTAGGAGAGTATACCATGAACGTAATTGAAAAGGTGTTCGGGACTCACAGTGAAAGAGAACTGAAGATGATAAGGCCAATCGTGGCAAAGATTGAAAGCATGCGTACTGACATGATGGCCAAGTCAGATGAGGAACTGCGCGACCAGACCAGGATCTTTAAAGAAAGGCTGGCTGAGGGAGCCACACTGGATGACATTTTGCCGGAGGCATTTGCCACTGTTCGGGAAGCGGCAAGAAGAACCCTGAATATGGAGCATTTCCCTGTACAGCTGATTGGTGGTATTGTTCTTCACCAGGGCCGTATTGCCGAGATGCGTACAGGTGAAGGTAAGACGCTGGTTTCCACCTGTCCTGCCTATCTGAATGCGTTAAAGGGCAAGGGCGTGCAGATCGTTACGGTCAATGACTACCTGGCAAAGCGTGATGCCGAGTGGATGGGCCAGGTACACCGTTTCCTGGGACTGAGCGTAGGCGTAGTGCTTAACGACATGAACAGCGAGGACCGCAGGGCGGCATATGCCTGCGATGTTACCTATGTTACCAATAATGAACTGGGATTTGACTATCTGCGTGACAACATGTCCATTTACAAGGAGCAGCTGGTTTTAAGGGATCTGGACTACTGTATCATTGATGAGGTTGACTCCGTATTGATTGATGAGGCCAGGACTCCTCTGATCATTTCCGGTCAGAGCGGCAAGTCCACCAAGCTGTATGAGGTCTGCGATGTGCTGGCCCGCCAGCTGGAGCGCGGCACTGTTTCCAAGGAGTTTTCCAAGATTGATGCCATTATGGGCGAGGAGATCGAGGAGACAGGCGACTTTGTTGTGGATGAGAAGGATAAGGTTGTGAACCTGACCGAGCAGGGCGTAAAGAAAGTGGAGGAATATTTCCACATCGAGAACCTGGCTGATCCCGAGAACCTGGAGATCCAGCATAATATCATTCTGGCACTGCGCGCCAACAACCTGATGTTCCGTGATAAGGACTATGTTGTAAAGGATGATGAAGTTCTTATTGTAGATGAGTTTACAGGCCGTATCATGCCGGGCCGCCGCTATTCAGACGGTCTTCACCAGGCCATCGAAGCCAAGGAGCATGTGAATGTGCGCCGTGAGAGCCGTACACTGGCTACTGTTACGTTCCAGAACTTCTTTAATAAATACACCAAGAAGTCAGGTATGACTGGTACTGCCCAGACCGAGGAGAAGGAGTTCCGTAACATCTATGCCATGGATGTTATCGTCATCCCCACCAACCGTCCTATGGTCCGTAAGGATATGGAGGATGCGGTATACAAGACCAAAAAAGAAAAATATAAAGCAGTGGTTGAGGAAGTTGCAAAGGCGTATGAAAAGGGCCAGCCGGTGCTGGTTGGTACCATTGCAATTGAGACTTCCGAGCTGCTTAGCAAGATGCTGAACAAGCGCGGCATCCAGCATAAGGTGCTGAACGCCAAGTTCCATGAACTGGAGGCTGAGATCGTAGCAGATGCCGGTATCCACGGATCCGTGACCATTGCCACCAATATGGCGGGCCGTGGTACGGATATTAAGCTGGATGAGGAAGCCAAGGAACTGGGCGGCCTTAAGATCATCGGTACGGAGCGCCATGAGTCCCGCCGTATTGACAACCAGCTGCGCGGCCGTTCCGGACGTCAGGGAGATCCCGGTGAATCCAGATTCTATCTGTCGCTGGAAGATGACCTTTTAAGACTCTTTGGATCAGACAGGCTGATGGCCATGTTTGAGGCCATGGGTGTACCGGAAGGCGAGCAGATCGAGCACAAGATGCTTTCCAATGCAATTGAGAAAGCACAGATGAAGATAGAGAGCAACAACTTTGGTATCCGCGAGCAGCTGCTTAAGTTCGATGAAGTGAATAATGAGCAGCGTGAGGTTATCTATGCTGAGCGCCGCAAGGTACTGGACGGCGACAACATGCGCGACCTGATCCTTAAGATGATCACGGACACGGTGGAGAATGCGGTTGATATGTCTATTTCCGATGATCAGTCACCGGACAAATGGGACCTGAAAGAACTGAATAACCTTCTTCTTCCGGTGATTCCGCTGAAGCCGGTCATTTTAAATGATGATCAGAAGAAATCCATGAAGAAGAATGAGTTAAAGCATAACCTGAAGGAAGAAGCCATTAAGCTTTACGAAACAAAAGAGGCTGAATTCCCGGAGCCGGAGCAGATCCGTGAGATCGAGCGCGTGGTCCTGTTAAAGGTGATCGACAACAAGTGGATGGCCCACCTGGATGATATGGACGCGCTGCGTGAGGGCATTGGCCTTCAGGCTTACGGCCAGAGAGATCCGGTGGTGGAGTACAAGATGCAGGGCTATGAGATGTACGAGTCCATGATGGCATCCATCCAGGAGGATACGGTGCGTATCCTGTTCCACATCAGGGTGGAGCAGAAGGTAGAGCGTGAGCAGGCTGCCAAGGTAACGGGCACCAACAAGGATACTTCCCTGGCAAGCGCTCCAAAGAAGCGGGCCGAGCAGAAGATCTACCCCAATGATCCGTGCCCATGCGGTTCCGGCAAGAAATATAAGCAGTGTCACGGAAGGATCAAATAAAGACCGAAATGAAGGAATACAGATTCAGATATCAAATAATAATATGAAAGTGGGTGAAGCTGTGGTAGAGTTAGATAATTTTAAATATACGTTATCAACGTATGACAAACCATTAGTGGAAGTGAGGGATTCACTTTGACCTGGATAATAAGGTCAGACGAATCGATGAATTAGATAAATCCATGGAAGAGCCCGGATTTTGGGATAATCCTGAGAAATCCACCAGAATGGTGCGGGAAGCCAAGAATCTGAAGGACGAAGTGGAGACATTCAGGGAACTGGAGCAGGAGTATGACGATATCCAGGTCATGATACAGATGGGATATGAGGAAAATGACGCGTCCCTGATCCCTGAAATTGAGGAAATGCTCAGTCATTTTGCAGAGACCCTGGAGAAGATGCGCATGAAGCTGCTTCTCTCCGGCGAATACGATGCCAACAACGCCATCCTGCGCCTGAACGCGGGGGCGGGCGGCACGGAGTCCTGCGACTGGTGCAGCATGCTGTACCGGATGTACTGCCGGTGGGCAGAGAAAAAAGGCTTTAAGACAGAGGTGCTTGACTTCCTGGACGGAGACGAGGCCGGCATTAAATCCGTTACCGTACAGATCAACGGAGAGAATGCCTATGGTTATCTGCGCTCTGAACACGGAGTGCACCGCCTGGTGCGTATTTCACCCTTTAACGCGGCGGGCAAGCGCCAGACATCCTTTGTGTCCTGCGATATCATGCCGGACATTGAGGAGGATATTGATATAGAGATTAATCCGGATGATATCCGTATTGATACCTACCGCTCCAGCGGCGCAGGCGGACAGCACATCAACAAGACTTCTTCTGCGATCCGTATCACCCATTTTCCCACGGGAACTGTGGTGACCTGCCAGAATGAGCGTTCCCAGTTCCAGAACAAGGATAAGGCCATGCAGATGCTGAAATCCAAGCTGTTTATGCTTAAACAGGAGGAACAGGCGGCCAAGGCAGCCGGGATCCGCGGTGATGTGAAGGAGAATGGCTGGGGAAGCCAGATCCGCTCCTATGTGCTCCAGCCGTATACCATGGTCAAGGATCACCGGACCGGGGAGGAGAGCGGCAATGTAGATGCTGTGCTGGACGGAGGGCTGGATCCCTTTATCAGCGCATACCTGCGTTGGATGAGCCTGGGGTGCCCGAATAAGAATGATGTGCCGGAAGACTGATATCATGTGCAGGAATAGGGCGGCGGTCCCATGTTGAAGAAGAATCATAATAAGCAGCCATGTCAGAGCGGTGTACGCCCTGTCTGGCTGCTTTTTAACGTTTCCTCCTTCTTGTGCGGGAGAAAATACAGGAAAGTAGTTGCATTTAAAAGAAAAGTATGCTAATATCTTCCTCATGAGTACAGATGTATTCCTAATACGGACATAAATGCTGACCTATGAAAGGATTGGAGAATGGAAGATAAAAGCAAATACTTTGTGGTAAAGCAGAAGGCAGTGCCGGAGGTCCTCTTAAAAGTAGTGGAGGCGAAAAAGCTCCTGGAAACAGAGCGCGCCATTACAGTGCAGGAGGCAACGGATAAGGTGGGAATCAGCCGCAGTTCCTTTTATAAATATAAGGACGATATTTTCCCCTTTTATGATAATACCAAAGGCAAGACCATTACACTGGTGGTGCAGATGGATGACGAGCAGGGGCTGCTCAGTGACCTTCTTCATGTGGTAGCGGTGTACAGGGCTAATATCCTGACCATTCACCAGAGTATTCCGGTTAACGGTGTGGCGACCCTTACTCTCAGTGTGGAGGTTAGGGACAACACAGGCAATGTGTCCAGCATGATCGATGAGCTGGAGGTCCTGGATGGAATCCACTATGTAAAGATACTTGCAAGAGAATAGAGATGCCTTAAGGGCAAAGATGAAGTTTGAGACGCGTCCGGGCAGGGACCTGGAAAATAAAACACAGGGAGTGTAAGGATTATGATCAAGATAGCAATTATGGGTTATGGAACCATTGGTTCCGGCGTGGCAGAGGTGCTGGAGCAGAACAGGGATGTGATCGCAAAGCAGGCGGGGCAGGAGGTGGAGTTAAAATATGTCCTGGATCTGAGGGAATTTCCCGACAGCCCGGTGGCGGACAGGATCGTCCATGATTTTAAGGTGATCGAACAGGACGAGGAGATCAACATCGTGGTGGAGACCATGGGCGGTCTGAATCCCGCCTATCCTTTTGTAAAAGCCTGCCTTTTGGCCGGCAAGCATGTGGCCACCTCCAACAAGGCGCTGGTGGCTGCTTACGGCACAGAGCTTCTGGCCGTTGCACGGGAGAAGGGCGTGAATTTCCTGTTTGAGGCCAGTGTAGGCGGAGGAATCCCCATTATAAGGCCCTTATACCGCTGTCTGATGGGGGAACGGATCGAGGAAATTACAGGTATTTTAAACGGAACCACCAACTTTATTCTTACCAAGATGGATAAAGAGGGTGAATCCTTTGAGAACGCCCTGAAGGAAGCGCAGAACCTGGGATATGCGGAGCGCAACCCGGAGGCTGACGTGGAAGGACATGACACCTGCCGAAAGATTGCCATTCTGACAGCCATGGCAACTGGACGGGAAGTGAACTTTGAGGATATTTATACGGAGGGGATTACCAGGATCACGGATATTGATTTCAAATATGCGGAAAAGATGGGGACCTCGGTGAAGCTTTTTGGCTCCAGCCGTATGGCGGGAGGCAAGGTTAATGCCTTTGTTGCTCCGGTGATGATCCAGAAGAATAATCCCCTGTATTCTGTCAATGATGTGTTTAACGGGATCATGGTAAAGGGAAATATGCTGGGAACCTCCATGTTCTATGGAAGCGGGGCAGGAAAGCTTCCAACAGCCAGCGCGGTTGTGGCGGACATCATTGAGGCTGCCCAAAACCTGGAGCGCAGCCTGGCCGTGGGCTGGAGCAGTGAAAAACAGGCCATCGAGTCCATGGACCTTGCCAGGTTCCGCTATTTTGTCCGGGTAGCAGGCTCTTACCGCAATAAGGAAGAGGATATCAAGCGCATCTTCGGCAAGGTGGAGGTCGTGGAGCTTTACGGCATGGATGAATTTGCTGTGCTCACTGCTGAGATGAGTGAGGGCGAGTTCAAGGCAGCTGCCGTGGCCTACGACAGTGCGGAGCAGGCGCGCTCTGATTACGGAATCAAGCAGATGATCCGGGCCATGATATAATACCGCGTGGAGCAATACCGCGTGGGACAATACCGCATAGTGCGATGCAATGCGGGCCGGCCGGAGATTATGCTTTAGAGGAAAGGACTTCATGGAAACACTGATTCAATGGATCACAAGGCAGGGGCTTCCCTGCCTGTTTCAGCTTATAACAGGATTATACTGCCCGGGATGCGGAGGCACCAGGGCGGTGAGGGCGCTGCTTCATGGGAATCTGAGGATGAGTTTTCAGTATCATCCCCTGATTCTTTACGCTGTGCTGGTCCTCACCGTGGAACTTATCAGCTTTGCCCTGTCCAGGGCATTAAAAAACCCCAGATGGTATCTGGGGCATGAGACGCTGTTTGTGTACATTGCGGCAGGGATTGTGGTGGTAAACTGGATCTATAAAAATGTGATGCTGGTATTTTTTGGCATCGACCTGCTGCCGCTGTGGAGTTAGCGGTCTGTCCTGCCGGTTCCTTAAAAATGGATCCAGGAGGAACCGCCTGACAAGTGCATCTGCTGGTTGAGCTGCTGCTGCAGGTAGTTGATGTACTCATTGAATTTAGGTCCCAGTTCAGGGTCGCTGAGGACTTCGTAATAGCGGAGCAGCAGATAGAAAAAGAAAAAGGTCAGGGCAATGGCAATGGCGCTCAGCACAAGGCCCGCGATGGCCCGGGCGCTGAAATCCTTTTTACCGCTCACATCCGCGTTCCTGGACATGAAAGCCAAGACGATCCCAAGTACGCCGCAGATCAGGCCGGTAGAGGAATTGCTGCTGCTGATCAGGGAAGCCGGAAAATAAAAGAGGCTGCAGATCAGGCCTGTGATGCCTGCAATCATGGAACAGGTAGCCAGACGCTCAGCGGAAGTTGAATTCTTCTGCTGGTTATTTGCATTGGGCTTTCGCTTATTTAAAGTATTATTCATCATTCTGAACAAATGCCTTTCTGTAAATTCTTACGGTCATATTCTAATTGTTATCCTGCTTATTTTATCACGAAATGCCCCACCTGTCCAGATGAAGACAATTCCATTGTAAGAGAACTTGCATAAGAAGACCCAATGCACTATAATAAAACAGTTAGATTACAGATATGTGAGGTTGATCCATGGATATTATTAAGAAACTGGCGGAAGAACTAAATATCGGCCGCCATCAGGCAGAAGCGGCTGTGAAGCTGATCGATGAAGGAAATACCATTCCCTTTATCGCAAGGTACCGCAAGGAGGTTACCGGCTCCCTGAATGATGAGGTGCTGCGTAATCTGGATGAGCGGCTGAGATATCTGCGCAACCTGGAGGAACGGAAAGCCCAGGTGATTGCATCTATCTCCGAACAGGAAAAGCTCACTCCTGAGCTGGAGCTTAAGATAAAAGAAGCACAGACCCTGGTGGCTGTGGAGGATCTATACAGGCCCTATAAGCCAAAACGCCGTACCAGAGCCATGATCGCAAAGGAAAAGGGCCTGGAACCACTGGCGGACACCATCAGCTTACAGATGACAAAGGAACCCCTGGAACTTGTGGCTGCCGCCTACATTTCAGAGGATAAGGGCGTGCTTTCGGCAGCGGATGCCATTCAGGGGGCCAAGGATATTCTGGCCGAGCGCATTTCGGACAACGCGGAGTACCGCACTTATATCAGGAATGCCACCATGAATAAGGGAGTGATCCAGTCCGCGGCCAAGGATGAGAAGGCCCAGTCCGTCTATGAGATGTACTATAACTACGAAGAGCCGGTGAAAAAATGCGCAGGGCACAGAATCCTTGCATTAAACAGGGGAGAGAATGAGAAGATCCTGACGGTGAAAATTGCTGCGCCTGAGGATCAGATCCTGATGTACCTTGAAAAGCAGACCATTGTCAGGGACAACCCCTATACCACTCCTTTGCTGAAGGAAGTGGCGTCTGACAGTTACGCAAGGCTTATCGGACCGTCCATTGAAAGGGAGATCCGCAGCGAGCTGACGGAACGTGCTGAGGAAGGGGCGATCAAGGTATTTGGAAAGAACCTGGAGCAGCTTCTCATGCAGCCTCCCATTGTGAGCCGTGTGGTCCTGGGGTGGGATCCTGCGTTCCGCACAGGCTGCAAGCTGGCCGTGGTGGACAGCACGGGGAAGGTGCTGGATACGGTCGTGATCTATCCCACCGCGCCCCAGAATAAGGTGGCGGAGGCCAAGAAGATCCTGAAGGATTTTATCCGAAAATACAACATTTCCCTGATCTCCGTTGGAAACGGAACCGCATCCAGGGAATCGGAACAGATCATCGTGGATCTTTTAAAGGAGATCAAGGAGCAGGTCCAGTATGTGATTGTCAATGAGGCAGGGGCTTCCGTCTATTCTGCAAGCAAGCTTGCCACAGAGGAGTTTCCGGCCTTTGATGTGGGACAGAGAAGTGCGGTTTCCATTGCAAGGCGCTTACAGGATCCGCTGTCCGAACTGGTGAAGATCGATCCCAAATCCATTGGCGTGGGACAGTACCAGCATGATATGAACCAGAAGCATCTGGGAGAAACCCTGGAAGGCGTTGTGGAGGACTGTGTGAACAAGGTGGGCGTGGACCTGAACACGGCGTCCGCTTCCCTGCTGGAATATGTTTCCGGAATTAACAAGACCCTGGCAAAGAATATTGTGGCTTACAGGGAGGAGAACGGTGCATTTAAGAACCGTAAGCAGCTTCTTAAGGTGGCCAAGCTGGGTCCCAAGGCATTTGAGCAGTGCGCAGGTTTTATGAGGATCGCAGGGGGAGAGAATCCTCTGGACGGTACCAGCGTGCATCCGGAGAGCTATGAGGTGGCGAAAAAGCTGCTTGAGACACTGGGATATGACCTGGCAGAACTGAACCGGGGCGGCCTTAAGGGAATCAGCAGGAAGATTACGGATTACAGGAAGATGGCAGAACGGCTGGAAGTGGGCGAGATCACCCTGCGGGATATTGCAGGGGAACTGGAAAAACCCGCAAGGGACCCCAGGGATGAGATGCCAAGGCCTATTCTCAGAAGCGACATTCTGGAGATGAAGGATCTGAAGCCGGGGATGGTGTTAAAAGGAACCGTGAGAAATGTAATTGATTTTGGCGCCTTTGTGGATATCGGTGTGCACCAGGATGGTCTGGTACATATCTCACAGATGACGGACAAATATATTAAACATCCTCTTGAGGCAGTGAGCGTGGGGGACATTGTGGATGTGAAGATCATCAGCGTGGACCTTGCCAAGAAGAGGATCGCCCTTACCATGAAAGGAATTTGACAATGATGGTGTATGAGACATGGAAACCGGAGGACACATATGAACTGGGGAGGAAAATGGGGCAGGAGGCCGTACCGGGCCAGATTGTCTGCTTAAACGGCGACCTGGGAGTGGGGAAGACTGTATTTACTCAGGGCTTTGCACAGGGCCTTGGAATTGATGAGCCGGTGAACAGCCCCACGTTTACCATTGTCCAGCAATATGATGAGGGCCGGCTTCCACTGTATCATTTTGATGTATACCGCATCGGGGATATCAGTGAGATGGATGAGATCGGATATGAGGACTGCTTTTTTGGGGAGGGAGTCTGCCTGATTGAGTGGTCCGGCCTGATCCGGGACATACTGCCCGATCATGTAACCCAGGTGACCATTGAGAAGGATCTGGAAAAGGGTTTTGATTACAGACGTATTCTGGTGGAGGAAAATTGATGAGAGTTTTAGGCATTGAGAGTTCATCTTTGGTGGCCAGTGTTGCTCTGGTGACCGATGACATTTTAACAGCTGAATATACCGTGGATTTTAAAAAGACCCATTCCCAGACCTTGCTTCCCATGCTGGATGAGATCGTAAAGCTTCTGGACCTGGACCTGGGCACCCTGGATGCCATTGCAGTGGCAGGCGGTCCGGGTTCCTTCACAGGTCTGCGCATCGGGGCGGCCACGGCGAAGGGATTGGGACTGGCCCTTAAAAAGCCTTTGATCCATGTTCCCACTGTAGACGCCATGGCATATAATATGTGGGGGGCAGCCGGCCTTGTGTGCCCTATTATGGATGCCAAGAGAAGCCAGGTGTACACCGGGCTGTACCGGACGGAGGATGGCCTGGAGGTGCTGATGGAACAGTGTCCCATGGATATGAGGGAGCTGGCCCGGCTTTTAAACCGGAAGGGTGAGAAGGTTATATTCCTGGGTGACGGAGTACCTGTGTATCAGAAAATCATTGAGGAGGAGATGCAGGTACCCTATGTATTTGCGCCGCCTCAGATGAACCGCCAGAGAGCGGCCTGCGTGGCTGCGTTGGGGATGGGGGCCCTTGGGGAAGATCCTGCGTATAAGGGCGCACATGTGGTAAGTCCGGAGGAATTTACACCGGAATATCTGAGAAAACCCCAGGCAGAGCGCCAGAGGGAGGCAGAGGCTTCTGAGCAGGGAGCGGCCAAAAAGCTGCCCGGAGATTATTAATGGGAGTGGAAGCATGGAATTGATTACAGGGGTACGCCCCATGATTGGGAAGGACATCGAGGAGGTGGCACGCCTGGAGCGGGTGTGTTTTTCAGAGTATTGGTCTGAAAACCTGATCCGTTCCGGTCTGGACAGCAGGCTGGACACTTATTTTGTGTATCAGGATCATGACCGGATTTTGGGATACTCCATTATCAGGGTTCTGGCGGACGAGGGAGAAATCCAGCGGATCGCCGTTTATCCCAATTACCGCAGGCAGGGGATCGCGAGGAAACTCATGGATGCCATGGTTTCATTTTCCAAAACCAGAGGCGTACGGGCCATTGCCCTGGAGGTACGGGAGAGCAATGAGGGAGCCAGAAAGCTTTATGAATCCTACGGTTTCCGGCAGGAGGCCGTGCGCAAGGGGTACTACCACAGCCCTCAGGAGGATGCGGTCATCATGTGGAATCGGGAAATTTGAAACAATTTCCACTTAAAATATGAATATTTTGTGTATATAATGAAGGGGAATCGGACATTCCTCTTCATTTTTTTCTTTAAGGCAGCAAGCACATGGCTTTATAGGCCGCGGCAGCTGGTTAGGTAAAGATTTAAGGGGATGGATGAAAGGACACGATGAAAGAGAAAGGCGAGGGTTCATATGAAGAGGTACAATAGAAACGGGCAGCTGGAGGCAGTCCTTTGCAACTGCTGCGGAAAGAAGCTGGTCGTGGAGCACGGGATCATCCGGGAAGGCTCCATTGGTATTGACCATGCATGGGATTATTTTTCTGAAAAAGATGGACAGATCCATCATTTTGATTTGTGTGAAGACTGTTATGATGAAATGATATCCGGATTTAAACTTCCGGTGGAAACAGAAGAGCAACTGGAATTACTATAAGTTTTTGTAAGGATTAAGTACGAAATCTTAGGCTTTCTTTATGCTTTTATTAAGCCTATTGCAACACTCCTCCTTTTTTGATATGTTGGGATCACAACAGGAAAATGCTGCCGGCAGGGCAGCACAAAGGAGGAGATGATTATGAAAAAAGGAGCCGGATGGATCTGCCTGCTTATGGCAGTTTTTGCGGCCGCAGGTCTCTTGGGCGGGTGTGCCGCAGGAGGACAGAAGGAAGCAGCGGCCACTGCAGCCCTTTCCGCCACAACGGTTTCGCCTGCCTATGATACGGCAGAAGCAGCGGAAACCTGGGCTGCCGCCGGCAGGGACAGCGGTTTCCCGGCCCCGGGACAAAAAATCGGGGAGGACAGCCGCCGGCCGGTACACAACACGGAGGAATACCGGTATTATCCGGAGAATCCCTTTATGTCCGTGGCCGATGCGCCGCTATCCACCTTTGGGGCGGATGTGGATACTGCATCCTACGCCAACATCCGCAGGATGATCCTGGATGGCGACCGGGTGCCTGAGGACGCGGTGCGGATCGAAGAAATGCTTAACTATTTTTACTATGACTATCCAAAACCCAAGGAAGGGGAGCCGTTTTCAGTTACCGCCAGGCTGGCCCAGTGCCCTTGGAATGACAAGCATGATCTGCTTCAGATCGGCCTTCAGGCTGAGAAGTTAGATGAAGGCACCATGCCAAAGTCCAACCTGGTTTTTTTGCTGGATGTATCCGGGTCCATGGAGGCGCCTGACAAGCTGGATCTTGTAAAACGGGCATTCCTGATGATGACGGAATATCTGAAAAGTGACGATACCATTTCCATAGTGACCTATGCCTCCGATGACAGGATCGTTTTGGACGGCGCTGCCGGTGAAGACAGGTTATCCATCATGACAGCCATTGAGAATCTCTCGGCCGGAGGCAGCACCCACGGTTCCAGGGGCATAGAGACAGCTTACCAGCTGGCGGAAAAGCATTATATTGAAGGCGGCAACAACCGGGTTATCCTTGCCACTGACGGAGACTTAAATGTGGGGATCACAAGCGAGGGCGGCCTGACACGGCTGATCAAGGACCAAAAGGACAGAGGTGTATTCCTGTCAGTTCTGGGATTTGGAACAGGCAATTTAAAAGACAACAAGATGGAAGCCATGGCAGATAACGGCAACGGACAATACTCCTATGTGGACAGTATTGCGGAGGCCAGAAAGGTTTTGGTGGAGGAAATGGGCGGCACCCTTTTTACGGTTGCCAAAGACGTGAAGTTCCAGGTGGAATTCAATCCCGCCAGGATTAAAGGATACCGTCTGATCGGCTATGAGAACCGGGTGATGGCAGACCAAGACTTTGAGGATGACACCAAGGACGGAGGAGAGATCGGGGCAGGACACAGGGTAACGGTTCTGTATGAACTGATCCCCGCTGACTCCAGGGAACTGATTCCGGAAACCAGCCTCAAATACCAGACGCGGCCCAAGGAGACATCCCAGGCGCCGGACACGGATACGCCGCCTGCCTATGACGATGAGTGGCTCACCATAAAGATCCGCTACAAACAGCCGGACCAGGACAGGAGCGACCTGTTGGAATATCCGGTAAAGGATGACAGCTTCCACACCCAGATGCCGGAGGATATGGTGTTTGCCTCCTGTGTGGCTGAAACAGGTCTTCTTTTGAAATCATCGGAATATGCATCCAATGCCTCTTACGCATCTGTGATCAGCAGGCTCCAGGATCTAAAACGTATAAAAGAAGATGACTACAGCAATGAATTTTTATATCTGGTAAAACGAGTTGCAGCTGCAGCCGATCAATCCCGGTAGGGAATCATATCATAGGATCCAGAGGTCCGGAGGTTTAATCCCGGGTCCTCTGGACTTTTTTATTTCCTATCTTCCATAACTTTTTCAGCCCTACTTGATTATTCCTAATAAAATGTGATATGATTTCCTGAGTTAATACGTATCAGAGCGTTCCAAAAATGGATTTTCATACACGCTCCAAGAAAAATGAGGAAATAATATGTTAGATATTTGTTTATTAGGAACCGGAGGCATGATGCCTCTTCCATACAGATGGCTTACCTCCATGATGGCCAGATGCGGGGGAAGCAATCTGCTCATAGACTGCGGTGAGGGAACCCAGATCGCACTGAAGGAGAAGGGATGGAGCCCGAAACCCATTGACATAATCTGTTTTACCCATTATCATGCGGACCATATCAGCGGCCTGCCGGGCCTGCTTCTTACCATGGGCAATGCTGAGCGCAGGGAACCCCTGACCATGATCGGGCCCAAGGGCCTTGAGCGGGTGGTGACGGCTCTCAGGACCATAGCCCCGGAACTGCCTTTTCCATTGCAGTTCATAGAACTTACCGAGAACAGGGAACGCATGGAAATGGGCCCTTATGTGATAGATGCCTACCGGGTCAACCACAATGTGATCTGCTACGGCTATTCCATTACCATACCGAGAAAAGGACGTTTTGATGTGGAGCGGGCCAGAGCCCAGGACATTCCCCAGAAATTTTGGAACCGGCTGCAAAAGGGCGAGGAGATCGAGTATGAGGGGCGGCTTTTGACCCCGGATATGGTTCTGGGAGAAGAACGCAGGGGGCTTAAGGTTACCTACTGTACAGACACCAGACCGGTGCCGGTGATCGCCGAGTATGCCTCCATGGCAGATCTTTTTATATGCGAGGGAATGTACGGTGAAAAGGAAAAGGCGGTCAAGGCAAAGGAAAACAAGCATATGACATTTTATGAGGCCGCGGCCCTGGCCAAAGAGGCACAGCCAAAGCAGATGTGGCTCACCCATTACAGCCCGTCTCTGATCAAGCCGGAGGAGTATATGGATGAGGTGAGAAGCATTTTCCCCCGTGCCAAAGCGGCCAGGGATGGCTGGACCGCCGAACTGGAGTTTGATGAAGAATAATGTCCTATTATTGGAGATGGAAAAATGATGGATCATACATTAGAAGATATATTAATACTTGCAATTGAGAGTTCCTGTGATGAGACGGCTGCTTCTGTGGTGAAAAACGGAAGGACCGTGCTGTCCAATGTGATCTCATCCCAGATCAGCACCCATACCATATATGGAGGAGTGGTCCCTGAGATCGCCTCCAGGGAGCACATTAAGGCGATCAATTATGTGATCCAGCGGGCCCTGGCAGAGGCAGGCGTGACTTTGGAGGACCTGACCGCCATTGGGGTGACCTATGGACCCGGGCTGGTGGGAGCATTGCTGGTAGGGGTGGCAGAGGCTAAGGCCATTGCATACGCAGCCGGAAAGCCCTTGATCGGGGTTCACCACATCGAAGGCCATGTATCAGCCAATTTTATAGAGAATCAGGACCTGGAACCGCCCTTTGTGTGCCTGATCGTATCCGGAGGCCATACTCATCTTGTGATTGTAAAGGATTACGGGGAATTTGAAATTATCGGACGTACCAGGGATGATGCTGCCGGGGAAGCCTTTGACAAGGTGGCCAGGGCGGTTGGGCTGGGATATCCCGGCGGCCCTAAGGTGGACAAGGCAGCCAGGGAGGGAAATCCCCATGCCATGGAGTTTCCCCGTGGAAAGGTAGAGGGAGCGCCCTATGATTTCAGTTTCAGCGGCCTTAAGTCAGCTGTGTTGAACCACATCAATCACATGCGCATGACCGGGCAGGAGATATATGTGCCTGATCTGGCAGCCTCTTTCCAGAACTCCGTGGTGGAGTCCCTGGTAAGCAGGGGAATCCTGGCGGCCAGAGAATACGGCTACAAGAAATTAGCCATAGCCGGGGGTGTTGCATCCAATACCGCTTTGAGAAGCGCCATGGCAGAGGCATGTGAAAGGGAAGGGATCCGGTTCTATCACCCGTCCCCTATTTATTGTACGGATAATGCCGCCATGATCGGCGTGGCTGCATATTATGAGTATCTGAAGGGAAATGTCTCAGGCTGGGATCTGAATGCGATTCCCAATCTTAAGCTTGGAGAACGGTAGGAGATATGAATAAGAAATATTGTACCGCTGTGGTGCTGGCAGCCGGAAAGGGCGCCAGAATGGGGACACAGACCGCAAAGCAATACCTGGAAATCGGGGGAAAGCCTGTGGTGGTCCATGCCCTTGAGGCATTTCAGGCTTCCCCTTTGATTGATGAGATCATCCTGATGACAGATGCGCAGCATGTTGGATACTGTTCAAGGGAAATGATCCCTGCGTATGAGTTGAGTAAGGTTTCCACCGTGGGGGCGGGGGGGAACGAACGGTATGAAAGTGTGTGGAAAGCGCTCTGCACCGTGATGGACCGGGATGAAAAGGAAGATGAGGGACTATGGGCAGACAGAAAAAACGGCTATGTATTCATACATGATGGAGCACGTCCCTTTGTGACAACGGATATCATTGCACGCGCTTATGAGGATGTATGCCGCTGGGATGCCTGTGTGGTGGGGATGCCTGTAAAGGATACCATCAAACGAGTGGATGAGAAGGGCTTTGTGGTGGACAGTCCCAACCGCAGCCTGATCTGGCAGGCCCAGACCCCTCAGGTATTTTCCGTACCCCTGATCACCAAAGCCTTTGAACGCCAGCTAAGGGAGGACTGCACCCATGTGACAGATGATGCCATGGTGGTGGAGGCGCAGATGGGGGTGAGGGTACACATGACAAACGGCAGTTATGAGAACATAAAGATCACCACTCCGGAAGACCTGCTCATAGCGGAAGCAATATTAAAGAAAAAAAGATAAAAAAAGTGTTGACTTCTGTCGAAATACGTGATAGACTAATCGAGTTGCCGCTGAAGAGCAGCAAGACAAAAAACACTGACAAAAAAGTTTTTTGAGAAAAATCAAAAAAACACTTGACAAAACTGCTAAAGTCCTGTAATATTGAAAAGCACGTTTGGAGAGATATCGAAGTGGTCATAACGAGGCGGTCTTGAAAACCGTTTGTCCGCAAGGGCGCGTGGGTTCGAATCCCACTCTCTCCGCTGCAGACGGATTTGTGTGATTTGCCTGCGAGAATATAATATAATAAGTAACAAGATTCAACCAAGCAGAAGTACCCAAGAGGTTGAAGGGGCTCCCCTGGAAAGGGAGTAGGTCGTTAGTAGCGGCGCGAGGGTTCAAATCCCTCCTTCTGCGTTCGGCGTTTGAACGGGACAAGATAAGATCTGGTCCGGCCCAAGTGTCATGTACCTTTACAATTGAAGACTGAATAATACACAAACCCTGAAAATTCTAAAAACAAAAGGTCTGGTTTAGACCTTTGGATTTGAGAA
>NZ_JYHN01000029.1:0-10504 GCF_000954015.1 Clostridium sp. FS41 | reverse complement strand
AGGATCGAGGATGGCGACAACTACTACTATGTAGATATCAATGGCGTTATGGCTTCCAATCAGTGGGTAGCTATTGACAACGAGGACGCTGGTGAGGATGATGAGCCAGAGCATTACTGGTATTACTTCCAGGCTAATGGTAAGGCTTTAAAGAACAGCGGAGACAATGTATCTTTAAAGACCATCAATGGCAAGAAATATGCATTTGATGATGAAGGTAAGATGCTGTATGGCTGGGTTGCTAACGATAACGCAGAGCGTATCGATAACACTGATGGCGATGCTTTCAAGGATGGCATTTATTACTTCGGCGGCGAAGATGACGGTGCTATGACCGTTGGCTGGCTGCAGATGGATATCACATATGAGGAAGCAACAAATGATGAGTACAAGTATGTTGCTCCTGTATTTACAGATGATGAGGATCAGAGCCGTTGGTTCTACTTCAAGTCTAATGGTAAGAAGATTTATGCTGATAACGGCGAAGAGACCAAAGAGAAGACCATTAATGGTAAGAAATATGCATTTGACCAGAATGGTGCAATGGTAGCTGAGTGGTCCATGGACGAAACCAAGGTTGCTACAGCTGATATGCCAGCTACACCAGGTAAGGCAAGCACTGCTAAATACTCTCAGGCATGGAGATACTTCAACAGCGTTGAAGATGGTTCCCGTGTAAGCAAGGGTTGGTTTAAGGTAGTATCTGCTGAATACCTGAACGAAGAGAAATATAATGATGATGAAGATGCATGGTACTATGCAGATGGTAGCGGCAATCTGTATGCAGGCGAATTCAAAACCATTAAGGGCAAGAAGTATGCATTCAGAAATGATGGCCGTATGATCAATGGTCTGAAGTTCATCAATAAAAATGATCTGACCAAGGTATATGCAGATGATGATAACGATCATCCATTTGATACTGAAGATGATTTCATCGACAGTGCTCTGTGGTATACTGCAAACGGTTATAGCTGCTATTACTTTGGTGGTGGCGATGACGGTGCTATGAAGACCAACAAGACTTCTATTTCAATCGATGGCGACAACTTCAACTTCTACTTTGAAAAGTCTGGCTCTGACAAGGGTGCAGGTGTAAATGGTGAGAAGGATGACAAGTACTACTTAGGTGGTATGCTGCTGAAGGCTGGCTCTGATGATAAGTATCAGGCTATTCAGTATGTAGATAAGGCTGGAGAAGAAAAGGGCTGGAAGAAGTTAGATGATGCTCAGGCTGTTATTGATCTGCATAAGGTAACAAGTGACGTAAGCCAGGCCAATGTTGATGCTGCTAAGAAGGCTGCATCCTCCTTCAATAAGAAGGTTGACGACCTGAAGGAACTCTACGTTCTGCCTGATAATGAATTAAAACTTATCAATACTTCTGGTAAAGTGATTGACAAGAAGGGCAAGAGCAAAGATGGTAATGACTATGTTTACGTAACCGATAACAAGGGTGTAATCAGAGTTATCTATGTAGAAGACTAATTTGAATGGTTTGTATCCAATCAATTAATTAAAATTTAAGGGGGAAGCGTTGTGACTGATGATTTTATAATTATTAGTCGCAACGCTTTCTTTTATTTTTCAGGAGGTATCTACTATATGTTAAAAAAGCAACTTGCTATACTTAGCCTTGCTACAGCATTGACTATGGGAACTGCAATTTCATCATTTGCTAGTACAGCAAACAGCATAACAATGGAAAATAGTGGCGCATATTTGTTTGAGTGGCGTCCAGTAGACTGTGGTGACGGTGTGTCTTTTGCTATTCTTGTGGGCGGTAATACAGTCAATGAGAGAGATGTCATTTTAAATCGTGGTTATGATTATGCTTATACCTTTGAACCATCGGCATATCCTCGTCCGTGGGGGACAGCGCCAGATTTAGTGAATATAGATGGTGTCTGGGGAATCCCCGAAAACTGGTCAATCCTTCCAGAGGGAAGCCAACCCACAATGCAGATTGTACTCAAAACAAATTACAAAAACCTTGATACAGATAAACGGTACATTCATGTAGTCCATCTGCCAGGCAATGTGGACTCTTCCACCCTTCCTGCTGAAGTACGTAAGTATCTGATTAATGTAGATGGTTCTGATGCCGGCGCATATGAGGGCACGGAAACCAGTGGCTGGACAAAAAATAGTAACGGACAATGGACCTATAGAAAAAGTGACGGTACTTTTGTAACAAACAGTTGGCTCACAGTTGATGAAAAAACATACTATATGGATGAAAATGGAATCATGTTGGCTGATACATATGCACCAGATGGAACCTATTTAAATCCAAAGGGTGAAAAGGTTGGTTATAAGCCGGGCTGGGTGGCTGATGGAAGTGGCTGGAGATATATCCAAAAAAATGGTTATTATGCAGCTTCCACCTGGTTACAGGATACTGACGGTAAGTATTATTATTTTAATATTGGCGCTTACATGGCCGTTGATACCACCACGCCAGACGGCTACCGCGTAGATGCTAATGGTGTGTGGGACGGTCAGGCAAGTACAATCGTCAATGAAGTAAACCTTGGACCTGGAGTGTCATCTGCTACGGGATGGGAATCAGTGGGTACTGATTGGAAATTTAAGCAGGAAGATGGTACATATGTGACCAATGCTTGGAAACAGGTTGATGAAAAATGGTATTATTTTAATGAAAATTCATTAATGGTTACGGATCAGACCACGCCTGACGGTTATTATGTTAATGCTGATGGTGTTTGGATACAATAATAAATCATTGTAACTTAAAGGACGAACTCCAGAGAATGGATATTCTTTGGGATTCGTCTTTTATCAAAAATAAGGTCACGATAGATAACGGAAAAAATGAATTCTTATTTACTCTAATTCACATATCTGATCATAAGATATTAATCCCATTTTATTACTCTTATCTTTTGCATAATCTATAACAGATTGTGTAAAACCACTTTTAGAAAAGAGCAAATAGTATTTCTCTGAAAATTGAAACAATTCTCCCCTCTCAATCAAAACATGAACTACATCCATATCAATAGGTGCGTTCCTCCACTTACATTCGCCAAATAAGGCGGACGAGTCCTGAACCGCCATGATATCTATTTCTTCCTGGCATTTTTTCTTTGGGTTATTTCCCCACCATCGTCCAACATTTCCAATGGCAAAGGGCAAGGTTCCATACACTCTATGATGAAATAAATATTGTTGGCAGATATTCTCAAATATTTTCCCCATGAAATTATTGATCTGGGGCTTTACCAATGTATTGTAAATGGTTTCGCCGACTCCCCGGGTAATACTGCTTAAATTAGGACGTACAAAACGATACCAAAACAGAAACATACTATCCTCAAGCTGATATAATGTTTTTCTGCTGGTGGAGTGCTCTGTTATAGGAATCTCTTTTCGTACAATGCCTAAAGAGATCAATGAGGATATTTGATTGCTGCACCCACTGGTTTCCAAACCCACCTTTGTTGAAATATCATTCAATCTGCTGGCACCACTTGCTATTGCAGAAATAATAGAATGATAGGAAGCTGGCTCTTTTAATTCCTGCTTTAAAAGATTTATGGGTTCTTCAAATAAGCGTCCACTTTCGTCAAAAAACAAATCAATAATATTTCTATCCAGGCTTTCGTTACATTTGATCCTAGAGAGATATTCAGGTATTCCCCCGGTAACACCATATAGAACTGCCTGATCTTCGTCTGAGAAGCCTAGAAGCAAGCTGCGCGCCTCAAAGAAGGTGAATGGATGTATTTTAAACTGAGCCGTTCTGCGGCCATACAGAGGGCTTTTATAGCCTAATACCTGCTCCTCCATAAAGCTCATCGAAGAACCGCATAGGATAAGAAAAAGTTTACTGTTTTTCCAATACTGATCAATATGGCTTTGAAGCATAGAGGATATTGCAGGATAGGATGCTGCAAGGTATGGGAATTCATCAATAGCAATAATGCTGCGTTCCTGTTTTTTACATAAACAATCTACATGATTTAACATATTATTATAATCCGTAAATTCAGAACAGGCCGCCTCTGTCCCTGTTGACAATAGAACCTTGGATAAACCCGATAAGTTCTCCTTACGGGTACCCTCAATTGCCATGTAGTACACAGCCTGCTTATTCTTAATAAATTCATTGATCAGAGTTGTCTTGCCAACTCTCCTTCTTCCATAAAAAACAACAAACTCAAATTGATTGCTGTTATAAAGTGATTCTAATTTTTTCAGCTCGCGCTCACGTCCTACAAACATAGAATACCTCCATTATACTAATCATACAATTACTAATTGATTGATTAGTAATTGTATGATTAGCATATCACTTTATAAGGATATTTTCAAGATAAATACTTCTTATTAAATAGACACTTTTCGCATTAATTATATAAGTTTGTATGGTTTGTATATGTCTTTCTATAATTTTCCTTATCCGAAGTATAATCAACTCGTAATGCAATAAAGGAATTTCAAAAAGTATTTCAAAAAGAAAAAGGAGAGTGCATTAATTATGAGAAAGCAGACAAAATTAGTTGCTGTATTATCAACAGCAGCACTGCTCGCTATTGGTGCATCCATGACATCTTTTGCGGCTCAGGGTTGGGCTGAGGAAGATGGTACTTGGGTATACTATGATAGGAATGGCGACAGAGTAACCGATAAGTGGGCAAAGTCCGGTAATAACTGGTATTACCTGGATAGCGATGGCGAGATGGCTATCGACACCCTGATCGAGGATGGCGACAACTACTACTATGTAGATATCAATGGCGTTATGGCTTCCAATCAGTGGGTAGCTATTGACAACGAGGACGCTGGCGATGATGATGAGCCAGATCACTACTGGTATTACTTCCAGGCCAATGGTAAGGCTTTAAAGAACAGCGGTGACAATGTATCTTTAAAGACCGTTAACGGCAAAAAGTATGCATTTGATGATGAAGGCAAGATGCTGTATGGCTGGGTATCCTCTGACAGTGCAGAGCGTATCGACAATACAGACGGCGATGCTTTCAAGGATGGCGTTTACTACTTCGGCGGCGAAGATGACGGTGCCATGACCGTTGGCTGGCTGCAGATGGATATCACATATGATGAAGCAACCAATGATTATGAGATTGCTCCAGTATTTAATGATGATGAGGATCAGAGCCGTTGGTTCTACTTCAAGTCCAATGGTAAGAAGGTTCAGTCAGACGATGCTGATGATACCAAAGAGAAAACCATTAATGGTAAGAAGTATGCATTTGACCAGTATGGCGCAATGGTAGCTGAGTGGTCTCTGGATATTGCAAAGGCAACTTCTAACTTAGGAACCAACAGTACAGCTGCTGTTGAGAGAACAGGTGGCTCCGCTCAGTATTCCAAGGCATGGAGATACTTCAACAGCGTAGAAGACGGCGCTCGTGTAAGCAAGGGCTGGTTCAAGGTAGTAGCAGCCGAGTACCTGAATGAAGATAAGTACAATGATGATGAGGATGCATGGTACTATGCAGATGGAAGCGGCAACCTGTACGCAGGCGAGTTCAAGACCATTAAGAGCAAAAAATATGCATTCAGAAACGATGGCCGTATGGTAAGCGGTCTGAAGTTTATCAAAGAAGACGGCATGTCTGTAAAGGCTGACGATGATGATGATTATCCATTTGATACTGAGGACGATTTCATCGAGAGTGCTTCTGAGTTCTACAAT
Organism: Clostridium sp. FS41; assembly: GCF_000954015.1. Taxonomy (NCBI): domain Bacteria; kingdom Bacillati; phylum Bacillota; class Clostridia; order Eubacteriales; family Clostridiaceae; genus Clostridium; species Clostridium sp. FS41. The sequence continues at coordinate 4,818 of NZ_JYHN01000029.1, read as the reverse complement.
ACAAATGACTATCTTTGCTATTACTTCGGTGATGGTGAAGACGGCGCTATGAAGACTAACAAGACCACTATCTCAATTGATGGTGACAATTTCAACTTCTACTTCGAGAAATCAGGCTCTAAGAAGGGTTCTGGTGTAAATGGCGAGAAGGATGACAAGTATTATCTTGCCGGTATGCTACTGAAGGCTGGATCTGATGACAAGTATCAGGCTATTGAGAAAGTAAGTGCTGATGATGAAGTGGAAACTTGGATTAAATTAGATGACGCTCAGGCTGTTATTAACAAATATGACTTAACCAGCGATACCAGCAAGGTTGACGAAGCTAAGACTGCTGCTTCATCCTTTAACAAGAAGGCTGATGATTTGAAGGAACTCTATATTCTTCCTGAGGATAATGGACTGAAGTTAATTAATACTTCTGGTAAAGTTATCGATAAGAAGGGTAAGAGCAAAGACGGTAATGACTATGTTTACGTGACTGATAGTAAGGGCGAAATCAGAGTTATTTATGTTGAAGACTAATCTGGATAGATACAATCCGAATAACTAATTAATATTCAAGGGGGAAGCGTTGTGACTGATGATTTTATAATTATTAGTCACGGCGCTTTCTTTTATTTTCAGGAGGTAATATATGTTAAAAAAACACCTTGCAATACTCGGGTTTGCTATGATTCTTTCTGTGGGAACTACAGTTCAATCATTTGCTGATACAACAAATAGTGTAACCATGGAAACCAGTGGCGCATACCTGTTTGAGTGGCGTCCAGTTGACTGTGGTGATGGTGTATCCTTTGCTATACTTGTAGGTGGTAATACAGTTAATGAAAGCGATGTTATCTTAAACCGTGGTTATGATTATGCTTACACCTTTGAACCAATGACCTATTCAAGGCCGTGGGGTACGGCGCCGGATTTAGTTAATGTGGATGGCGTATGGGGGATTCCAGAAAACTGGTCTTCATTACCGGAAGGGAGCCAGCCTACTATGCAGATCGTATTGAAAACAAATTATAAGAACCTGGATACAGATAAGCGTTACATTCATGTAGTTCATTTGCCAGGTAACGTAGATTCGTCAACACTTCCTGCAGAAGTTCGTAAATACTTGATCAATGTAGATGGTTCTGATGCTGGTGCATATGAAGGAACTGAAACCAGCGGATGGGTAAAAAATGAGAATGGGCAATGGACCTATAGAAAAAGTGATGGTTCATTTGTTACTAACAGCTGGCTTACTGTAGATGAAAAAACATACTATATGGATGAAAATGGAATTATGTTAGCGGATACATATGCACCGGACGGCACCTATGTGAATCCAAGCGGAGTAAAGGTAAGCTATAAGCCAGGATGGGTTTCTGATGATAATGGCTGGAGATATATACAGAAGAACGGCTATTATGCGGCATCTACCTGGTTACAGGATGCAGATGGCAAGTATTACTATTTTAATATCGGTGCTTACATGGCAGTTGACACCACTACACCAGACGGATACCGTGTAGACGCCAATGGAGTATGGGATGGTCAGGCAAGTACGATCGTCAATGAAGTAAACCTTGGACCTGGAATGTCGTCTGCTGACGGATGGGAATCGGTAGGTACTGATTGGAAGTTTAAGCAGGAAGATGGTACATATGTAACCAATGCTTGGAAACAGGTTGATGGGAATTGGTATTATTTTGATGAAAATTCCTTAATGGCTACAGATCAGACCACACCTGACGGTTATTATGTCAATGCAGATGGTGTTTGGGAACAGTAACATGTTATACATCCGGGACTTATTTGTTGTTCCTTTAATAAAAAGACGAATTCCAAGGCAAAGCTTTAGGAATTCGTCTTTTTACTTATCTACTACGCATTTGTTTTAGTTATGACTGAACCCAAACCCCATCAGCATTAACGTAATAACCATCTGGAGTTTCCTGGTTCGTAACCATTATAGAATTTTCATCAAAATAGTACCATTTTCCGTCAACCTGTTTCCAAGCATTGGTCACATAAGTACCATCTTCCTGAAGATATTTCCAATTGTTATCGATTTGTTCCCATCCGCCTGAAGATGACATTCCTGGTCCAAGATTTACATTGTTAGAAATTGTGCTTGGTTGGCCATCCCATACACCATCGGCATTTACATAATAACCGTCTGGCGTTGCGGTGTCAACCGCCATATATGCACCAATATTAAAATAGTACCATTTTCCATCTGCATCCTGTAACCAGGTTGAGGCAGCATGATACCCATTTTTCTGGATATATCTCCAACCTTTATCATCAGAAACCCATCCTGGTTTGTAGCTTACCTTTATACCACTGGGATTAATATAGGTTCCATCCGGAGCATATGTATCAGCCAGCATAATTCCATTTTCATCCATATAATAGGTCTTTTCGTCCACGGTCAGCCAGCTGTTAGTTACAAAGCTGCCGTCATGCCTCCGGTAGGTCCACTGTCCATTATCATTCTTTACCCATCCGCTGGTTGCTGTACCTTCGTAAGCGCCAGCATCAGAACCATCTACATTGATCAGATATTTCCGTACCTCAACAGGAAGTGTTGATCTATCAACGTTACTTGGCAGATGTACAACGTGAATATAACGTTTATCGGTGTCTAGATTTTTATAGTTTGTTTTGAGTACAATCTGCAACGTGGGCTGACTTCCTTCTGGCAGCAAAGACCAATTTTCAGGAATTCCCCATACACCGTTAACATTTACTAAATCCGGTGCAGTACCCCAAGGTCTCGAATATGTCATTGGTTCAAATGTATAGGCGTAGTCGTATCCACGGTTTAGTATAACATTGCTTTCATTAACAGTATTGCCACCTACAAGTATAGCAAATGATACACCGTCACCACAGTCTACTGGACGCCATTCAAATAAATATGCGCCACTATTTTCCATTGTTATGCTATTCGTTGTACTGGCAAAAACTGTGACTGAAGATGCCGATGACAATGCCATAATAAGGCCAAATATTATAAGGCGTTTTATAAACATATATTACCTCGATTCCTTTTTGTTATTTTTAACGATCCCTTAAATTAATTCGTATGTTAAAAAGTTAGTAAGTTAAATACTGATTTTTATAAATTTAGGTATAAAAAGAAAGCGTCATGACCAATAAAATATCTTAGTCATAACGCTTTCCCCCTTAAATTTTAGTAGATGTAAATATGATTATTAATCTTCAACATAAATAGCGAGGATCTGACCGCCCTTGGCTACTACGTACTGATAATCATTACCATCTTTATTCTTGGACTTGCTATCGATGACCTTGCCAGAAGTATTTACAAGGAAATATTTATTCTTGTCAACACCGTAAGAGGTTGTATCTTTACCCTTGGAATCTGTCTTGGTCTCTTTAAAGATATACAGTTCGCTGATATCATCAATCTTCTTATTGATACCAACAGCCTTTAAATCATTCTCTAACTGTGCTACATCATCTTTATCGGTAAGATCATAGTCATCCTTAGTAACTGTGATAGCATCAATATCGCTCTTACCTAAGAAGTCTTTAGCATCATCTACCTTGGAATATGTGAACTTGCTGGCACCCTTTGCTTGCTCAGCAGTTGATGTTCCGGTTGCTTCTACAACCTGATACTTTTCATCGGAACCAGCCTTTAAAAGCTTACCGGACTGATAGTACTTGTCATCTTTATCTCCGGTTAAACCAGCGCCCTTATTACCACCGGATTTCTCGAAGTAGAAGTTGTAGTTATCACCATCAATACTGATAGTTGTCTTGTTTGTTCTCATTGCTCCATCATCGCCATTACCGAAGTAGTAGCACTTATAACCTGCTTTTTCAAGCTTTGGAGCATTTTCATTGAACTTATCCTCATCATCAAATGGATATGTTCCGTCATCATCTGCTTTTACATCGAAGTTTTCGTCTTCATTGATAAACTTCAATCCATTAACCATACGTCCATCATTTCTAAATGCGTATTTCTTACCCTTGATGGTCTTGAATTCGCCTGCATACAGATTACCGCTTCCATCTGCATAATACCAATCAGCTTCATCATCATTGTTCTTATCATAGTTCAGATACTCAGCTGCTACAACCTTGAACCATCCCTTGCTTACTCTGGAGCCATCCTCCACGCTATTAAAATATCTCCACTGACGAGCATATTTAGCAGGAACACCGTTCTTGGCAGCAGTACTGTAGCTGGCTCTTGTAACTTCACCATCACTGTCAGTTGCGTTGGCAGCTTCAATATCCAGTGACCACTCTGCTGTCATTGCACCATTCTGGTCGAACTCATATTTCTTACCATTTATGGTCTTGCTTTTCTGAACATCGTTGTCCTTAGCTTTTACTTTCTTACCATTTGACTGGAAATAGAACCAACGTGACTGATCTTCGTCATCATTAAAGACAGGAGCGATCTCATTGTCATTGGTTGCTTCATCATAGGTGATATCCATCTGCAGCCAGCCGACAGTCATTGCGCCATCGTCTTCACCACCGAAGTAGTAATCGCCTTCTTTAAATCCATCACCATCTGTATTATCAACGCGTGATGCATCATCTTCTTTTACCCATCCATAAAGCATCTTTCCTTCTTCATCGAAAGCATACTTTTTACCATTAACAGTCTTCAGGGCAACTTTGCTGTTATCACCATTTTTTAATGCCTTACCATTAGCCTGGAAATAATACCAGTAGTGGTCTGGCTCATTATCTTCGCCTGCATCCTCGTTGTCAATAGCTACCCATTGATTTGCAGCCATAACGCCATTGATATCTACATAGTAGTAGTTGTCGCCATCCTCGATCAGG
>NZ_JYHN01000028.1:0-5954 GCF_000954015.1 Clostridium sp. FS41 | reverse complement strand
CTTTTCTGGCGATCTGGCTGCGTTCAAAGCGTATCTCGCGGCCCATCCCATATCAACCATCTTTGAACGTACCACCCCCACCTGGGAACCCCTCCCCTCCGCGACCCAATCCGCCCTAAACGCCCTTACCACCTTTACCGGTACCACCCACATCAACATTACCGCAGGAGGGCCGGAACCGGACGTGGCGGTGGAGTATTTTGGACAGCCGGGGGATAAGGTAACAGTACAGGACATGTGTGATTCCTTCGCCGCGCCTGCATTTGATGATAGTGGTGTTGTACCTGGGATATCGGGCTTCGGTGATTTTCTTAACCGGCTGACTAGCGGGGTGAGATTTCCAAGCTTTTTCCGGGACCTAAAAGCCGGTCTTAAATTTGTCTTACATACCGGACAACTGGTCAACAATGGCCTATGCAACGAACCGGGGAAATACCCACTGGACGCAGCATATGGAAGGACATTGCTTGAGATGATCGGGAACACAGCTGATCTGCCCGGGGGAGCGGCAGATATAGTCAGTGCGATTGTTACGCAAAATAGCAATATAGGTGATGGACGCTTCAGGGTGTTGTTTAGAAATGCAAATCCTGAGGAAAAAGAAAATGCAGCAAGTCTGAAAGTCACGTTATCAGATTTTGGTGGCGTTGCACAGACATGGTACTACATAATCATGTCAACTAATGGTTTTGACGGAACCATCATAGGAGAGCTTAGTCCTACCGGTAACTACGGGGGACAGTTAATGGTTTCAGATGCTGGAATCAAGTATCGAAAACTTAGTGGTGGTACATACGGAGAATGGAATAACCTTATTACAAATGCGGATTATAATGTACAATCTTTTACCAATCAATATGGTTTGAACCTGCATTTGATCAAATTTGGTAATGACAATTTAAAAGCTATAAGACTATCTGGGTATATAAATAAAGCTTTAACCGCCGGTACCGAATATATAATTGCCAGCAATGTATCTTTAAAATCTAGGGTTGACTGGTATCATAATGTATTCGTCAGCGGGAAAGGATCGGAACTGACAGTATACCTTAACATAGATAACGATGGTAACGTTAAGATCACACCCAAGACAGCCATTGCTTCTGGAACAGCAATAAACATGATGGAATATTATGTTTAATGATCATATATTACTCTATACGTATGATTGAATAATTTTTATCATTGGCAAAAGTAAAGGTGATTTTCAACCCGTTGGTTTCAGCAGTCACACCAGATACGTTATGTGGTGTAAAGCTTACCGATGCAGCATATCTGGCAAATACTACAAATCCTGTTAAAGCGAATAGGATAAACAAAGAATAGTCCGGATAGGGTGAAGTGTCAAAGGTCAATGTTCCTCCGGCAGCTATGTAGGAGCTGGTGAAAGGGGCTACGACCTCATACGGATTCTTTTCTAAATTGCTATTTTGAAAAGAAATGGAGCTGTCCAAAAAACAGCAGAAAGAGAGGAAAAATGGATCAGAATAAATTAGATTACACTATCAAAAGTATATCAGAAAGAATAAACAATGAATGCAGTAGCCGTGTAGGAAATGAAAAAGAGATTCTTATGTTATCGAGGGCTCTGGCAGAACTAGTATCGGTCAGAGCCTCTTTGCCAACTACTTAGATTCTGGCTGTGTGATCGCATCTACAAAAGTATTATAGAATTCAGCTATGTATTTAGCTGTTTTCTCGCAATCACTGCTCATTTTAATCATATTTCGTTGCAGTGCTATTTCGGTTACAGATTTAGCAAGGGCAACGATATCTTCATAATTATGTTGCATTTAGAATCTCTCCTTTCTTTTGTACTTGGCTTGCCAGAGCCTGTACTCATAGTATAGAAAGAGGGGGGAGAAAATGCAAGGCGAATAAACAGAACTTGCTATTTACGATATAAATGAAACCCATTAACCAGACCCTTTGGGGTCTTATTTTTATACCCGGAATCCGGGAGAAAGGAATATTATGAAAGATACATTGATTTTAAAAGACGGTACTGTTATTGAGTTGGAGGCAGGAGCCTCCATAGGAGCGATGCAGGTACTCTCAGCAGACAAGGAATCCATGGTGTCCACCTGGGATATGCTGACCAAGGACAATTTGTCCAGCGTGCAGATTAAGAGTGGGGAAGGAGAGGTAATCGGTAATGATACCGACCTACTGCTGGTGTCGGAAACATCCGTAGTGCAGGAGGGTGGAACAATACTTACGACTTATAGCCTGCGCAAGAAAACTGAGATGGAGAAAATCCTGGAGCGCCTGGCGGCGGTTGAAGAAGGACAGCAGGTGCAGGATGGGGCCATAAATGATGTTGCAACATTGACAGGGCAGATTGCAGGGCAGTTGGCAGGAACGGAAGGAGGACAGGAATAATGGGAAGGTTTTATGGAATCAAGATTAGGGCAGGTGAGATGTCAATTGAGGATGTGCAGGCATGGTGGAGGCCGACAGTAGAAGAATGGCTGGAGCAGAATCCATAAGGATGATGGAGGATACATGAGGAACTTAATCGAAACCATTGAAAAATATTGGGTCCAGGAGGTGCTTGCCACAATATCAGGCGCGGTTGCATGGCTTGGCCGGAAGGTGCACCGATGGAAACAGGAGCAGGACCTGGTAAAGCAGGGAGTGTTGGCTATCCTGCATGACCGCTTGTATCAGGCCTGCCAATACTACTTGCGTAAAGGATATTGCTCCATTGATGACCGGGACAACCTGGAATATATGTTCCTCCCATACAGGGCGCTGGGAGGAAACGGAACAGGAGAGGAACTATATAATAGATGTTTGGCGCTCCCCTATGAGCCAGAAAGAGAGGTAGCAGATGAAAAAGATTGATTGGGCAAGGAAACTGACAAGCCGGAAGTTCTGGGCTGCTGTGGTAGGATTTGTGACCCCCATTATGGTAGCAGCCGGATCAAATGACAGTACGGTTACCCAGGTAACAGCTATTATAATGGGAGGTGCTACATTAATTGCATACATAATCGGTGAGGGCATGACAGATGCAGCAGCAGCTGGAACGGATACTATTAACAAGGACGAGGTGGCTCCTAAATAGCTGGAGGTGATCCATACATCTCCCACCGCGGGGTTAAGCGGATGGTAACATATTGGACAGGCCTGGGAATTACCTGGGCCTTATTTTAATTGGAGGAAGGCATGACAGCAAAGGATAAAATATTGGAGATAGCAAGGCAGGAGATTGGATATTTAGAGAAACGCAGCAACAGTCAGTTAGACAGTAAGACCGCAAATGCCGGAAGTGGGAATTATACTAAGTACGCCAGGGATCTGTATCCATCCCTCCAAGGACAACCATGGTGCGATATGTTTGTTGACTGGTGTTTTGTACAGGCATTCGGTCAAGTGGCAGCAAAACAACTTCTTGGAGGCGGATTCTCTGCTTACACACCTACATCAGCCCAGTACTATAAGAATAAGGGACAGTACTACAAGGATACTCCCCAGCCTGGGGATCAGATATTCTTTAGGGGGACAGATCGGATTAACCATACAGGAATTGTGACAGAGGTTACATTGACAAAAGTACGAACGATTGAAGGTAATACCAGCGCAGGTGCAGCCATCGTCCCCAATGGTGGTGCGGTTTGCCAGAAGGAATACAGCCTGGACAATACCAGGATTGATGGCTATGGACGCCCAGAATGGTCATTGGTGGAGAAACCTACATATGAGATTGGCTGGCATCATGATCTTAACGGCTGGTGGTATGCATACAGCACCACGGATTATCATAAGTCCTGCTGGCAGATCATCAATCATCATAAGTACTATTTTAATGAGGATGGATACGCCCTGACGGATTGGCACCAGGTTGATGGCAAATGGTATTACTTTGAACCGGAGTACGGTCATCCCCTGGAGTGTGCAATGTATGTGGCTCCAGAGGGAGAACAATATATAGGGGAGTTTTAGAGGTTATTATGGTAGAAAAATACTATAGACAAATTTCAATATCTGTTGTATAGTCATAGAGAAGTATCGAATATTATATAAAGTACTGATTAGAACGGTACTCAGTTTCTGGGTACTAAGTATATGATGGTACGGCTATTGCCTATTTTAGAAAAGCCTATTGGTTGGTGTTTGTATTATGAACACTGTACACAATAGGCTTTTTATTTTATTTATATTTCAAACAGTCATATATCCTAATTAACCGGCGTATATTTGTTTTTATGTAGGTGCTTGCTGTATCAAGGATATCGTCATTTTTAGTGAATATATTGAGAAGGATATTTTCAAGACAATCTAAATCAATCTGACTCTCTTCCAAATATGCTATAAGTAGGGTTGCTTTATATAAATTTGTTTGTTCTCCATCCCATATTTCTTGAACAGATGAATAATTCCCCAAGGCTGATCTATGATTTTTTATGCTTGTACTGATGATGGAATCAAAATTTGTTTTCTCAGCCAATTCCTCGACTATAGGGTAATGCCCCTTTGCCTGACGAAAGAATTTAAAAAAGGGAAGACGTGTATTTTGTTTAATAAGCTTTGGAAAAGCATATTCAAGCAACTCGTCTGCACTAAAATCTAAATCATCCAAGACAACATTTCTATACCACTCATTTCCGGTTAGTCCACTAAGACCTTTGAGGCCAAAATCAGACATTCTTCCTATTGCCATAACCATTTCATCGTCATCAAGCCGACCGTCATCTATATTAACTACTTTTAATTTAGCAGTTGGGGAGTTGCTGATAGTGTAGGTATACAATTCTTGCTTGAATTTTCTTAAAAGTTTTACTGGCAGCTCTGCTTTTTTAATACTTAATGCATTATATATCAAGTCAAAATTAGAACAACTAATTTTTGTCATATATAATATTTTATCACCAATTACCATTGTGTGTGAAGACACATCAGCGCCTGTTATATTGGGGATATATTCAACAAATATAAAGCGCTCTTGGAGCTTTGAAAGGTTTTCGGGTGATAGGCAATCAACTATCGACTTGATTATTTTTTGGACATTTGAATCATTTAAGGAATAGCCAAGAAAAACTACAGGGTATTCCATGAAAATAGTCATTAATTTGGCAGCAAGATAGGGACTTTTTTCATCAAAAACATTGTAATCAGTACTATTAATTACAATACTGTCAGGGTTCTCCACAGAACCATGTATTTTATAAATCTCAGCGATACCTTGGATTGATGAAAATATAAGTTCTTCTTGACCAACATATGCTTTGTACTCATCTAAAGTATTTTCTAGAAATGTATCATAATTTGTAGTAATAACGCCAGATAGACTTTTTTTAGAGAGGTTGTGGAAATTTTTAATTTCTGATTCATAATCCGAAACAATGTGAGAGTTTTCTTTGATATACATTGCTATTTCGGCTTTAAAAGGAGAGGATCCTTTTGAAACCAGATCAAGATAGTATTTATTAAGATGTCTTTTTGATGGAGTGGAGAACCATAAATTATTAAAATCGGATTCTATTAGTTCTGCAATTTTAGGATAAAGCCCTACTTTACTATTTAAAACTCTAGCTTTATTTTCATAAGAAGAATAAGCAAAAGGATCTTCATTTATGCGAGTGGCAAATATTCTCAGAAGAGATTCCCAATCGGGAAGGTTATAATATCTTCTAGTTATTCCGGAACCAATAAATAAAAAAGGGGTGGTATTAAATTTGGAAACAACATCTTCTAATGTATTTATGGCCATACTACACCTCCAAAGCACTCTTTTTATAAATTATATATCAAAAAGAGTGTTGTGCCAATAGTCTTGAATTTATTTTTGCCTCCATCCCTATACAAATAGCATTGTCTATTAAATGAAATAGGGCGGATTGGGTGGCGGAATAATAAAAAGCGGCGGGGATCATTCCTCGCCGCTGTTCATGTTTCTTTCTTTGATTCTGATTATTTCATCAACTATTAATTTTTCTTCCCATTCCGGA
>NZ_JYHN01000027.1:0-2209 GCF_000954015.1 Clostridium sp. FS41 | reverse complement strand
CTACAGCGGTAGATACGGCAGAAACCAAAGCGAAGAAGAAAAAGAAAGCATCAGGGTTCGGGCCTTTGGAAGATTACGACTTCTATATCACCGGATACGCAAAGCAAATCGCCTACGCCAAACGGCTGAAGTATGCTGCCGAACTCGACCGTGACCTGACGTTCTACAAGATATACATCGATGTGTACGATGGCCGCGACAAGCTATTCAGTTTCGATCATCTGGACTTGGTAAAGATTGGGTATCAGTTCGAAGTGTTGAGCGATTGCGTGTATCGAGTGACTTGGGAAGAAACAGAAAGGATCTTCACGTGCGGGCAAAGAGAAAAGCCGTCAGACATATTGCAGCAAAACATGCCTGTCCATATCTAGACCGCTCGCCACAGCGTCGAAGCTAGCGCAGTCTGCGTAGACCGAGGAAGCGGAACATGTAGGACACCAAACCTTGGCACTTCCACACCGAACTTAATCATGGGGCTCTATACGAGCCCTTTTTTATTACGTGCGCGGTATTGCGAGCATTTTGGGAGGGGCCCGCTTTGCGGGAGGGACCTAAAAGCGGAGCAAACCCCCGAATCTGTATTACGGGGGTAAATTCCCACTCACTACTAACCTTGTGCTCTGATACAAAAAAGCCGAACAGTGATTGCTCGGCTTAATGGTTAACTCTCGGGTAAGTTACACTTATCTTTGAGCGTTTTGTACGCGTCTTCTATCCCTTCCAATGAAAAGTGTATTTTTTCCTTTTCATTATCGAATACGATTACCTCCAACAATTTCCCAGTTAACATTTCTCGAATCAACAAATCAGTAGAGCCACTTGAGTAAAACATATCGTCATACTTGTTTGACCCACCTTTAATTGACAATACTTTGCCGCCGTCAATTGAAAGCTTCATATTTGTAACACCACTCCAGTCATAAAGACTGTGATGTTTAAACCCAACAAGGCTAAATACTTTCTTGTCAGATCCTCTTCCACAACCAATATGAAATTGAGAGCGATTGCTTTCAGTATAATGCGTTCTTAGGTACTGTCCGTTTGAATAGCTCTTCTCTGTAAATCCTTCAAACTTCGCTAGGCTTGGAAAAGGTATGAGTAAAGGCAAAGATAACATTACAAGTGCTTTTTTCATTTAGAGTCCTTCTTGCTAAATATATGCTACTTATTTTTTATTCCTGCTATACATCTAGCATACTTCATGAGTTTTGTAAGTGTTCCTGTGTCACTAGGTGACTGAATTTCAAGTAAAGCTATTCCAGTAAGGATCTCTTGGGGTGTCACTAGTTGTCCTGTTGGTAGTTCAAGCGTGTCTTTATGCATTTTGAAATTTTCCCAAGCTTCCGAGGTGGCTAGTTCCCTCCCCTTGGTCATTCTCATTAGCCGTTTGCATTCGGGTGGTATGGGCTTTCCTGAGTCCCATAACTTGACCATCCTCACACTTTTAAAACATAGTTTTGCTGCTTCTTCTACACTTAAACCACACTCAAATTCACGAAAAACGTAATTCTTGCTCATTTTTCGAAAGTTCGTCATATATACCCTGATAATCAAAAGGGTGTATATGTAATTGATATGAAACATTATTCAACATAACGTCGCATAATGCGCACTTAGCTATAGCTACTTTAAGGTCGCCAAGCCACAACGCAAACATGCCACAAACCATTGAAATACTTGATAATCCTAGCCCGTTAAACTTTTTTGCAATGTTTTCCCACATTCCTTTTATGTGTGGATTTTCGTTGCGATCAGCGTGACATCCCAACAAAGCTATCTCTGGGTCAATTCCTGAATTCTCCGCTAGAAAAACTGCTTCTGAATCAGATATATAGCGTCTTCCTTTTCGCATTTCGCTGATTCTGGACGCGTTTACATTCAAATCATGTGCGATTTGCTTGTCTTGTACGTAGTTTTTTGCCTTTTTGTAGGCATCTAACAGCTCACTTTGATACATGGGACTACCTCCGTTTTCTTGATTTTAGCTTAGTAGTTACGGAAATTCGCATCTAGCAATTATGAAAATCCGTAATTACACTTACGACAAATGGTAATTGGTCAGGTGTCATTATGCTTACGGAACAAATCAAATCCCTTATCGAAAATGAATGTGCGCTTAGTCCTCGACTTACTGGCGTGTTCTTCCGTAAGCACCTGAATCAATCTATGTATGATGATGACGGCCAACTCACTGAGTTCGCCATTCAAT
>NZ_JYHN01000026.1:0-4015 GCF_000954015.1 Clostridium sp. FS41 | reverse complement strand
CTGTCGGGAAATAGATGGTTCCGAACAGGGGCAGGTGTGACTCATGCGAGTCACGCCTGCCCCTGAAATTTATCCACTAAAAAGAAAAAAGATGGCTAACAACAACCATCTTTCTCTCCGTTCCATGTTATAATGGAACTATGCTAAAACAAGATTATTATAACAACTTTTTTGAAATTGGGCAACAGAAAATTAACTTCAGTTTCTTTCAATTGGGACTACCCGATGACGATCCAGTCTATACCCTAAAAAACGTGATGGAGGAATTAGATTTTTCAGGCCTGCTGGCCTGTTATTCAGATAAGGGAAGAACCGGGTTTAACCCAATCATGCTGTATGCTGTTGTTACCTATGCAAACATGCGCGGGGTCAGGGCTGTTGACCGTATAGTAGACTTATGCCAGAGAGATCTCGCCTTTATCTGGCTGACCAAAGGGCAGAAGCCCCAGAGAGATGTTTTTTATGATTTTAAAGGAAAAAAACTGACGGGAGAAGTCCTGGATGAACTGAATTACCAGTTCATGCGCCGTCTGGAAAAGGAAGGCCTTATCTCGCTGAAAGAGCTTTACATCGATGGAACAAAGATTGAAGCAAACGCGAACAGATATACGTTCATTTGGCGGGGCAGTCTCAATTATCATCTTGCCGGTCTGCTGGACACGATCGATGCTCTTTACACAAAGTATAATACATTTCTGCTTGAAAACGGATATGGCCCCAAATACAATCTCGGAAATGCCCGGATGTTTGTGATTGAAGGAATGGACAAAGTCCGTAAAGTCATTGAAGAAAACAGGAAACGGAAACTGACAAAACATAAGAAGATCTCCAATAACACCATCATTGAGATTGATTACTGTTCTCCGCTTGAGATCCGGAAACTGCAGAAGAACCTGATGCAGATCGCACAGGGAGAAGACATCGGATTCGTTTATGGGAAAGGTAAGCATAAACCGGAGATCCAGAAGCTTTACGAGGAACTGGAAGAATGCGGGACCCGTCTGATGGAGTATAAAGAATGCTTTGAGATCATGGGGAAAGGCCGCAACAGCTATTCCAAAACAGACATGGAAGCAACCTTCATGCGGATGAAAGAAGAGTGCGACAAGAAGCGGCTTCTTCTTGAAATATTTCAGTATAGATTAATAACTCTAGTATCCCAGTGATAGGGATATTCCCATCCGAAACTGCGCTACAGGTAACTGTGGGGTGGGTTGCATGAGGAAAAGCCTAATCCCAAACTTAGCATCCATAGAACGGGAGGGCGAGGGAAAGATTTGCATGGTATGTAATTAAATATCGTGACATTCAGCATTGGATGGATGTGAATGCCAATGTAATGCAGATAGGAAAACATTACTTCTTCTTAATGTCAGTTATCACCCATATATCTGCCGGTATAGTGAACATACCTAAACAAATCGAATCTGAAAGAAGCTGAACTTGGTAAGCCCTGCAGCGTCCAATTCTATAAAGGTTGGTAGACTGACCGCAAGGAAGGCACAATTCCCTGCAGGGTATAGGAGCGTTGGAAAAAGCAAAGGCCATCAAGGTGCAAACCGGCAGGAATAAGAAATAACTGGATGGATACACGATAAAGTGACTCGAAAGAGAGCTGACTTCCAACTGGTATACAACACGAAAGAAAGCGGAAAGCAACCTGTTAAAAGGAGGATGACAGATGAGAAATACTTTATTACAAATAAAGTCCACAACGTCCTTCCCTACGAACTGGAAAGAACTACAATGGAAACAAATCCGTAAGTATGTAAACAGGCTGCAACAACGAATCTATCGTGCCGAAAGCTTGGGGAACAAACGAAAAACAAGACAGTTACAGCGGCTGCTAATGCGAAGCAAGGCAGTATTGCTGCTTTCTATCAGAAGAATTACTCAGGAAAACAAAGGGAGAAAGACGGCTGGAGTAGATGGCATAACGATACAGACAGATATCGAACGTATGAATCTCTACCGAAAAATGTGCAATCGTACTATAGCATATCACAACCCCAAACCCTCTTACCGTACTTATATAAAAAAGAAAAACGGGAAATTACGTCCGTTAAGCATCCCAGTAATCATAGATCGAATCTGGCAGAATGTAATGAAAATGGCACTGGAGCCACAATGGGAATACCGTTTTGAACCAACCTCTTATGGATTCCGACCAGAAAGAGGCTGCCATGATGCGATTGAGCGAATCTATAAATACCTGGTGTTCGGAAAAAGGCGATGGGTATTTGAGGGAGACTTTAAAGGCTGTTTCGACAATCTCAACCATAGTCATATATTAGAACAAATCAAAGGAATTCCAAACAGAAAAGTCATTGAGAAATGGCTGAGAGCAGGATATGTAGACGATGGTTTATTTTATAGTACAAAATCCGGAAGTGGTCAAGGTTCAGTAATATCACCATTATTAGCGAACGTAGCTCTGCACGGAATGGAAAAGGCTCTTGGAATCAAGTATTACGTAAACAAACGCAGTGACGGGTATACATGGGCAGTTAATCCAACAGCCTATGCAATGACACGATATGCGGATGACTTTGTAGTTATGTGTAATACAAAACAGCAGGCCGAAAGCGTATATAATAAACTGAAACCATATCTCGCTCAAAGAGGGCTTGAATTAGAGGAAACAAAAACAAAAATAGTAGAGGTGACAAAGGGGTTTGATTTTCTGGGTTTTAATATTCGGCGATATAAAACTGCGAAGGGCGAACAGTTATTTATAAAACCTTCCAAGGACAGTATCAAGAAAAGCAAACGTAAAATCTCTGATATTACTTATCAGGTACGAGGACACAAGGTGGATGTGCTTATTCAAAAACTGAATCCAGTCATTCTGGGAATAGCAAACTACTGGAGACCAGAGGTGTCAACTAAGGCATTCGCAGATATGGATAAACACATAGTTAATGTGACGTATCGCTTCTTGAGAAGAACCCACAGAAAGAAAAATAATAAATGGATTAGGGAAAGATATTTTCGAGAAGATTATAGAGGAATAAGTGCCAATCGATGGATTCTCTCATCTCCAAATCAACACAATCTGCAACTTATGAAGATGACCTGGGTGCACATCAAGAGACATGTCCTGATTAAACATGATGCAAGTCCATTCAACGCCGAACTAGCAAAATATTTTAAGGATAGAAAGAGAAAGTCAAGGAACCAAGAGAACGGAAAAAAGTATGCTTGAGCTGTATGTCATGAAAGTGACACGTACAGTTCTTAGGCGGGAAAGAGGGAGTAATCTCTCCGACCTAGCCGACCCATATGCTGAACGGGCAGTTAAAACCGGCATACAATGTCCAGATCGCGGTGGAAAATTACTTTATCGTCCACGGATATGTAAGCAATGACCGGACAGACTATCATACGCTGATCCCTGTTTTAGAAAAGCACAGGAAAACGTTTGGAAATACGTTGGAGGCAGTGACTGCTGACAGCGGCTACTGCAGTGAAAAGAACCTTCTGTATCTGAAAGAGAACGGGATCCGGAGTTATATCAAGCTTCAGGAACACGAGAAGCGTAAGACACGGGCATACAAAGAAGACATCGGGAAGTATTACACCATGACATATGCCATCTTTGAAGATGAGCGTTATTATATCTGCCATGACGGAAGGGAACTGCGGCATATCCGGACGGAGAGCAAAGAACAGGATGGCTACACCCAGACCGTGGAGGTATATGGCTGTGCGGACTGCAGCGGCTGTGAGCATAAATCGAAATGTCTTTATAAATACAATGCAGAAAAGAACCCGGACCGCAATAAAGTCATGAAGATCAATGAAAGATGGGAAGAACTGCGGGAAGAGTCCCATACAAATATCCAGAGTGAAGAGGGGATCCTGAAACGTCAGACCCGTTCGATCCAGACAGAGGGACATTTTGGAGATATCAAGGAGAATGAAAACTTCCGGCGTTTTAACTACCGATCAGAGGAAAAAGTATATAAAGAGTTCATGTTGTATGCGATAGGCAGGAATATGATGAAATACCACC
>NZ_JYHN01000025.1:0-136123 GCF_000954015.1 Clostridium sp. FS41 | reverse complement strand
GATACGATACCATTGCTGTACCATCAATCGTCTTGTGTTCCAGTTTCATGTTTCACCTCCCCGGAATGCTTTCTGGCCCGTTCTCTGTCCTTGTTATGGCACTTATCACACTCTCTCCACTGTTCAGGATCAAGAAAACGGCCACAGGAATCACAACGGTATGGATGCATCATTACCGGCCTCCTGCTGTTCTTTCTTTTTTACCCCAAGAATGCTGAATATGACATTATCATCTGTGTACTTAGTGGAATTGACATACTCCTGTACTGCATTGATTTTTTCTACCGCCATCTGACCTTTAATGAACAGGTCCATAGGTACATTATTCATTTGGATACTAGATAAATTTGCCATCTTTACAATCCCCTTTCATCTGTGCTATGATATCTATAGTGTTATTTTCCATCTGGCCGACCGGAGTTCGCTGCTCCCTCGGCCTTTTTCTTGCCTTTCCGTTACCCCATCCATAAGGATTGATACCCAGCGATATAGCTGCACGGATGGTTCCGTTCATACGTCTGCTCATTGCCCTCCTCCCTTCACCACGCCCCCAATGTCCACATCATGATCACTGCCGCAACCACCACCATCCCAAACATCCAGAAGGATGCTATGATGATCCATCTCACTGTTGTCATCAGAGGATGTTCCTCCTCATCATGCCTCTGTCTCATACACCTGTCCTCCCTCGTAGACCACGCGGATCTTGTCTCCGCTTACATCAGTTACTATGGCTTCATGCAATCCGGTGAAATTTACGCAGGCATCCAAGCCCGGGTAAACCGCCTCTAGGTACTGACGGATCCGGTGCTCTGCAAATGTCTTAGCCCTCATTGGCTGTCCCTCCTTTCTTTTTTTCTACTGGTTCATCCTTAAAATCTCTCTCAGGATCATACTTGAACAACTCTCCAATCTCACACTCATCATACACATCCTTAGTCACATAATAGATTGCACTCTCATATCTGCCTTTATCATTTGGATTGAGCGCTTGTATTCTAATGCACCAGCGGTCAGGGTAGCTGTAAACCATTGGTATGTAAGTTGTATAACTCGTTTTGCCATTTGTATGCGTCATTGGTATCAGCATTGTCTGCGTGTGTGCCGGAAGAAACTGCTTGTCACATATTTCGCCCTCTGTCAGCCTCATCTTACATCCAGTGAGTGTTATAAGAGAGGCGCATATTACGGCCAATAGCCTTTTCATTGGCTTGTCCCTCCTTTGCTTAAAACGAGTCCCACGCTTTTAATCGGTTCCTTACGCACCTGTTTCCAAGGGCCTGTTTGTATTCGTCTGGCAGATCTGATACCTTAATCATGTTTCCATTAAGGACGACCCAGCGGGTTCTCGATAGTTCTACCATGTTCTCACCTCGCTTTCTTGATTTTTTCTCCCCCTCGCCCTATACTGTACTTACAGGCGTTGCAGCGCCGAGTACAAAAGAAAGGAGTTTCGTGATGGACATAAATCCTATTAATGTAAATGGATACGATACCTACTATGTCGACCAGCCCGATTGTCAAAACCCCCATCTTATAATTGCAATACCACCAAATGCGGGAAAAGACATTTCTAAGCTTTGCGGTTCCATTGTTGCCAACCATTTGATAACCCAAATTGATTATCAAATGATAGATGGAACCCGGTTTATCATGGCCTATTATTAGGTCCATTAAAAATCACTGTTAATTCTGCACACTCTTTCGGGCTCCCAGATGCTCTCTCTGGATTAATCAGTACAGAACGTGGCCAACCCTCTGGTCCCGGAAGGGTTATGACTATCGGTATCTCCTTAAACTCCATTCCATTAATTTTCAAAATACGGTTATCATAGTCAATTTCCAATTTCTTGATTTCCATCCCTCTTACCTCCTTCCTTATTCATTTGCCAATGTACGCCGATCAGTTTGCAAAATCCGACAATTGCAACTGAATGTATTCCGGTACCTTCACGAAATCCGCCGGGAGCTGGATGCCAAACTGCTCACACTCCATCTTGAATGCTTCCGCAATCTTGTAGGCCGGTGATCCCTGCTTATGCATGATCCGTTCCGTCACCCGGCCCAACTCTGCCACGCTGGATGCGATCTGGGGATTGAGGGGGCAGGGAAGTTTTCCATCTTCCATTTCATGAAACCGGTTAATGTACCGCGCTGTGAACTCTGTTCCTTTCTGGCCGGTCATTTTATGGGCTATTAACTCGCAGCCTTTCTTTGTGACCAGAAAGCAGGGGAGCGTTTTGTTCTGTTCCGTTATGTAGGTGGATTCCTGGAAGAAATCGGTAAGCGCAATTTTGCTCTCTCCTAATTGCCCTACATACCTTCTGATGTCCCGCAATAATTCTTTGTGTTCCTTGCCGCACCACTCCGCGGCCTCTATTGACGTAATGGTTGTTCTTGTTAAATCGTTCATATGCCCTCCTTTTCATCCTCGGGCATCTCTAGCCCTGTCCGCTCATAAAAATACTTCCTTGATATCATACCCGGCCGGGTTAGATAGCCTTTGCTTTCAAGCTCCTTATTCAACCTCTCAATAATCTTGTAAGAGTGACTTTTGGAATACGCCAACACTTCTGCCACATCATCAACGGTCATCATTGGTTTTACCATAAGTGAATCCTCCTTTCCTCATAATCCTATTGACACACATACGCGATAGTGGTATAGTCATTTTATCGAACGTATGTTTGTTTTTTGTAATTGAGCAAGAACTCAAAGGATACTTCAAGGGATTTGCAAATTGTTGCTACTTCATCCGCATATATGCGCCTTCCTCCACTTAAAATTCTGGAAAAAGTATCTCTTCTTATGCCTGATTTATCTGCTACCGAAGTGCTTTTAATAAGCTTATCTTTCATGTATAAATTCAGGCCATCTCTAAATTCTTTTTCGTAGATTTGCACATCCTGCAATTTTTTCACCTCCTTCTAAACAACATTTTGTTGTGTAAGCCAATATTACTACACGTTTTGTTGTTTGTCAAGCATCAACTCAACATTTTGTTGTTTTTATTATTGACGTTTCAACATCAATGTTGTATAATTTATCAATATAAGGAGGTTCTAAGATGTCTAAGGAAGAGATTGCTTCAAGGTTAAGAGCAGCACGAGAAAAGGCAGGATATAAGCAAGAAGATATAGCCAATATTTTGGGCGTTACACCGCAAAAAGTCAGTAGCTTTGAGACTGGCAGAACGCGCGTGGACGTTGATACTTTGGTGACATTATGTAAACTGTACAATGTGGACGCCAATGATATTATGGGCATAGCTCCACCAGAAAAAAATCCTCTTGATAGGCTTATCACTGTGTATACTCGTAGTAGGAAGAACCTCTCTCAAGAAGAAAAAATGAGACTTGCTCGTATCATATTATCAGATGATGATGACGAGGAGTAATATTGGGATGGATTATAAGAACCTATATGAGTGTATTTTGCACGCATATATAACTTTGGGAATTGACATTTTTCCAATAGACTGTTTTGAATTAGTTAAAAGATGCGGATTTAGAATAGTAAAATATTCAGACTTAAATCGAAGGAAGAAAGCTGCATGCCGAATGCTAAGTGATGATGCCTGTCTCCTGGAAGGTACATTGTATTATGAAGCGAAGGCGCATCCACAACGGGTTCAGTTCACAATCGCACATGAATTCGGACATGCTTTCTTGAAAACGGATGATGAGGATAGAGCTGATGAATTTGCCAGCCACTTTCTAGCTCCGCGGATTCTGATCCACAAGTATGGGTACCGGAACGCTGAACAGTTACATGATGCTTTCGGCCTATCCTATAGGGCATCCAATCGTGCCTTGATATCATACAAGGAATGGTTCCGCAACATTTCTTACAGCATAACCAGGAAGCCTACGGAACCGGAGCAACAATTGGAACACATTTTCTTTCCTGAATCAAATCCGGTTTCACTCATGGAAGGAATTGTCCAACCGGCCAGAAAATGTTATACCGAAAATGACGAGGAAGATGGCTATTCTGAATTGAATGAACGTTCTGATTTTATGAGATTAATAAGCAGATGGCGCGGAAACCATGGCTTTTGCCTTGCAGAAAACAAATGGCTTTACGGGAATGACTTATAATTAGAGAGCCTATGGCTTAATAAGATTTATGGGAGGATGATTATGAATAATTTTTTTACTGCACTACTATTAATGAGCTTGATTTGTATCGTGACCTGCATTGTGTTTGCTATCAAAAAAATTTTCAAAAAAGAAAAGGCCAAACCATTTTTTAAGAGTGCAGGTGTAGCGCTACTCATATTCATTGTCAGTTTTATAGGGTTTGGATTCACTATGGAAGAACCACAAGAGACTATATCCAAGACCACAGAACCATCTGCTATTGCGACTACAGTATCGAAAACACATCAGGATATAACAACAGAAAATGAACCAACAGTGGTACAGACCACCGCCAAAGAATCTGCTGCCGAAGAAACCACAATGACATTATCGGATAAAGAACTCTTTATTGAATCACTGACTTCCAATCCTGATGTCACGTCAGAGGCTGCCAAAGGCACTTATGATATTTTAAAGGATTCTCTGGGTTTTGATAAAATATCTATTATTAAAAACATATCCGGTACACTTTTTGAAATGAGGGCAGATGACTACAACCTTAAAGTTACAGTAAGTGATAAATTATACCTAGTTATCTGCGGGGATTATAATATGTACCAGGATGATACAGTAAAGTATACAAAAACAGACCTAGAGAACAGAAAAATTGGCAATAACGATACAACATATTATGTTATAGCTCAGGAAATAGTAACAACTAATTTAAAAAATCCCTCCAGCGCAAAATTTAGCTCAGTTAACAATTGCCAAATGGCAAGAAACGGGGAATATGTAGCTGTTAAAGGGTATGTGGATGCTACAAACTCATTTGGTGCTCAAATTAGGAGCGAATTTATTGTAGAGTTTAAAGTTATTGACTTAGATTCATTCTCATATGAAACAATATTTATAAATATTGATGGAAGCAAAACCGGAGAATATATAGACCTTAAATAAATGCAAAAAGCCCCAGAAGCTACGAACTCCCACACTCCTGGGGCTTACCACCTTGAAAATATAATATATTTACCCGGGCAGCCGGGGGACGTGCTCCCATCCCGTTCTGAGTCTTGGAGAAAGGGATGGTGCCTTATGAGTACATACGAAGAATTGCAATTGATTACATCAGTGGCGTTACTCATTGTTGCAATACTGACTTATACCCATAAAAAATAGCCGTCCTGCCCTAGCAAAGCTGACGACTATTTTTTAGTAAGATGTTCGCCGGAGCGGGTGAGGTGCATTCACCTTCCGGCTGTCTTGTTAAGTATATTATACCAAATATACGGAAATTGTCAAATGTGAAAAAAGCGGCCCTGTTACCAGCAGGAACCGCCCTCACATAGTTTTCTCTTACCGGACCGTTCCGGAAGATATAATTAATTACCTTAAGCAAGTAAATTATATCATTCCTGGAGCGTCCTGGCAAGGGGCGTATTTTTTATACTCATTTTGAGATAGGAGGAATGATACATGCCATCATATTATGATGAGAACCAGAAGACCTGGTACTGCAAATTTTATTATACCGACTGGACAGGTCAGCGCAAACAGAAACTAAAACGTGGATTTCCGCGCCAGCGTGACGCAAAGGACTGGGAGAGGGATTTCCTTGAAAAGCAGCAAGGAAGCCCGGATATGGCCTTTAAATCCCTTTGTGAGTTGTATTTGGAAGACTCTCGAAAGAACTGCAAACTTTCCAGCTACAAAATCAAAAAATCGCTCTGTGATACCCATATCCTCCCATATTTTAAGGATAAGCCTATCAACAAAATTCGTCCTGCCGATATACGAAAATGGCAGAATACTATTAAAGAATCCATCAGCAGCGAGGTACACCAGAAAAACATAAACCAACAGTTCTCCAGCATCATGAACTTTGCAGTCCGTTATTATGGCTTAAGAAAGAACCCTTGCAGCATCGCGGGATCCATGGGCAGACGCAAAGCCCGTAAAATGGATTTCTGGACATTAGACGAATTTAATCGGTTCATAGTCCAGGTGAATGATTTACCGCTCAAGATGGCCTATCTGGTACTGTTTTATGCGGGGCTGAGGCTCGGCGAACTACTTGCTCTTACCAGGAGTGACCTCAGCATACCATCCAGAACACTTACAATAAGCAAAACCTATCACAGATATGATAAGGCTGATCTGATTACGTCACCAAAAACTGACAACAGCTATCGCACCATAACGCTTCCCCCTCTCCTGGTAGATGCCCTATCCGATTACATTGAACGTAACTATGATATGCAGCCTGGAGATCGTTTGTTTCCTCAAGTCACAGAATTTAAGCTACGCTATTGGAAGAAGGAAGCTTGCAACGCATCCGGTGTAAAGGTCATCCGTCTGCATGATATTCGACACAGCCATGTATCTTTGCTCATTGATATGGGTTTTTCCCCACATCTGATAGCGGAACGCATCGGAGACACTGTCCAGATGGTAAATGAAGTATACGGACACCTGTATCCGAACCGTCATGCAGAAGTTGCTAACAAATTGCAAGAAATAGTATCATTGTAGTATCACACAATCAAATAATGGGCAGAAATCCTAGTAAAATCAATACTCTCCAGTCCTTTTGCAATAAAATCCGACATTTTACAAGCAGATTTTTTTATTTCCGGCCGCCCTGGTTTTATGCAATATGACTGTCCCATTTCCTCATCATTCGTATGAAAACAGTAAAGAAAATGATCCCCTTTACAATGCTGGAAATCGTCAGCGCCCACCAGATCCCATTCAGTCCCATGGCTGTACCGCCCAGAAGTATGGCCAGCGGAATACGGGCAGCGGTAAAGATAATGGTTATAACGGATGCCTCCATGGTCTTTCCCATACCGGACATGGCGCCAACAGTCATCAGCTCCACACACATGAACATTTCCGAAAATCCGATAATGCGCAGATAATCCGCTCCCGCAGGAATCACTTCCGCTTCATGGATAAACAGGCTGAAGATTGGTACAGCACCCAAAATCAGCAGACAGGTGGTAAAGATGCCCCAGACAAACATGATGCCTGCGGCTGTCATATATCCCTTTTTCACCCGCTTTAGGTTTCCTGCCCCATAGTTCTGCCCCACAAACGCATTGATGGCAGACCCGAAGCCGTCTGCCGTCATCCATGAAATGGACTCAATCTGCCCTCCTACCCTCTGGACGGCTACCGCAGTATCCCCCCAGGAAGTGACAAAGCGGGTCAGGACCATGGAAATACCGCAGTACAGCATACTCTGAACCGAGGAAGGAAATCCGATCCTTATCATGGTTTTAATATTGGAAAGGGGAGTGGGGTTCCATATGCGCATCTGGGCTGCCAGCACCGGATCCCTTCTCATGGCCAGGACGAGCACCAGGGCCACAATAAACTGGGCGGAAACCGTTGCTATGGCAGCGCCAGCCACTCCCAAGCCAGGGACGGGTCCCAGGCCAAAAATCAGAAGCGGATCCAGCACTATGTTGGCTCCCATTCCAATGCAGTTTGCAATAAATGGCGTCCTGCTGTTGCCGGATGCCGTATACAGTCCGGTCAAGGTCTGCCCGATAAAAGCAAACACAATAAGACCGCATGCGATCCTGAGATATAAAATTGCGTTCTCCACCACCATGGGTGAATTGAGATGGAAAAACCCGATCAGAGGACCGGCCAGCATATTGGTCAGCACCCCGTATGCGATTGCCAGGCCCAATGCCAGCTGCAGAGCGCCTTTGCCGTACTGCACCGCTTCCGCAAGATTTCCCTCACCATGCGCATGGGCAGACTTTACCTGTCCCCCCATCCTGGCCAGCGTAACCACACCGGAGGACAGCCATGTATACATGGCGGCTGCCCCCACTGCCGCAACTGCATCGCTGCCCACCATACCGATCCAGGCCATATCCGTCAGGTTATAGGCTGTCT
The DNA here is from genome assembly GCF_000954015.1 of Clostridium sp. FS41. NCBI lineage: Bacteria > Bacillati > Bacillota > Clostridia > Eubacteriales > Clostridiaceae > Clostridium > Clostridium sp. FS41. Next base: position 128,132 of record NZ_JYHN01000025.1, on the reverse strand, counting down.
GCACCAGGGACGTGGCCATTATGGGGAGTGCCAGCCCGGTCAGGGATCTGAGGATCTTTCCATGTAATAAATCAATATTCTTCTTCACAAATTTCACCTGTCACTTTAATATTAGCATGCCATATATAATTCTCATTGGACATAAAACTTCTATATACTATACTATCTTTCGACTTTATATGCAATATGGAAGACTCATGTCTTTAAGTGATCTGGTGACCGGCTTTCATCCACCTGGAAGACAGCCTGGAGGATCAGACGCTGATTTCCGTTCACACAGGTGGACAATGTGATGATCCGGTCTTCTCCTCCCGGAATCACACCTGTATCATAGATGGAGGACTGCCGCATTTCCTCTAAATACTCTGTCCATTCCTCTTTCAGAAGGTTTGTCCTGTAGGCGCCCGCATCATTTTCACTGCGGATCTGGCAGGAAAAGACGGGGCACTCCCTCCATCTGCCATTATAAAATATTCTGATAAAAGGGTTTTGCTGAAAAAATGATTTGTCCCTATATTGTTTTAATCCTGCAAACATGGACCCATCCTTCATGTTATGGCCGTAGAGGATGGTATGATTTGCCGTCAAAGGGACTGTGGTGCTGTCCGCGAAAATGCTGCCCGCTATATGCTCCTCCCGGTTAAACTGATGAGTCAGGTAATACTGGTTATTCTCATGCTGTACCACCGGATATCCAATTGCAGTTCCAGGAATGGAGAGCCAGAATCGATAGTCCGGATTAATCCTGAGCAAAGCAGGCTCATCAATGTCAGGCACAGCCTCCTGCGCCTCTCCCTGAATTTCCTCTCGTACCTTCTCCTGTGTCACCCTCTGCATCTCCTTTGGCATTGCTTCACAGCCCTTTTCGTTTTTATATGCGATCCGGCGCACGGATTCATAATAATCCCTTCCGTTGGCGTATACTGCCATGGTTTTTGCAAGCCATCCTCCACTGATGATAAAACCTGCCAGAAACAGAGCCGGTACTGCCCCTGAAATGCGGCCGGCCCCTGTTTTCATCTTAAAAGCCGCTGCAGAGGCAGCAAGCACAACAAGAGCAAGAAGCGCAGAATATCCTTTTATTTTCCCGGAACCGGATGCTTCACTGTCACCGCCTGCCCATAAAACTCCGGTCCGGCCCTCATGGTTTTCCTGCTGCCTGATATCATTATGATCAAGAAACACACTTCGGTTTACCTCTCCGCTATATGAAGCATTGCAGTCTGCTACCAGCTTTCTTCCCCTGACAGTCAAATCCCTGTACATCACTCCATTCTTTTCATATGGTTCTCCTTTCCACCGGATCCGGTCAATCTTATATGATTCCTCCGGCAATCCGGCCTGGGATAGAAGGATTTTTTCATATTCTGCAAGCAGATTCCCATATTCATTTCCTGGCGGGTCATCGCTCTCTGGTCCGGCCCCTAGGAATCCAGCATCCAGCAGTACATCCCCCAACAGTACATCCCCCATCAGATAACCATCCGCCCCATAATCCGTCACCGTCACATCCAGGTAAAGGTCTTCCACCCAGCGCTCATTGGAAAAATGGCATTCTGCCAGGGGAAGCAGAACCTTTTTTCCTATCCCCGTCTGTGCATCATAGGCCCATATCCAGGCAGCCTGGGGCACAGGGTCTTTTCCCTCCATTCCGTCATATATGATCTCACCCGAAACATAGATGGTTTCCTTTCCGTCATGGCCTATCCCTCCATTATCGTTCTTGGGGGCAGCCATGACCATACTTGGAAATACGGCTGCAATCGTAATTAAAAACAGGATAACCACTGCTGCTTTTTTCTTAATGGTCCATTTTCTTATTCCATCCCTTCTTATGCTGAAAATGAATCCGGCCATACACAGAACAGCTGTAACCGACACGGCCAGGACCGGCAGATCATCCCCTGTCTGGATCTTATGCTTGAATCCTGTGCCGAAATGAAACGTACCTTTTCCAAATCTCTGGTCCACCTTATATACGGCTGTGATCCTGCCGATCCGTTTCTGGGGAAGCTCCTTTTTCCAGTTGTAAACAGTTGTATTTCCCCTTATATCCCCATTCTCCTCCACAGTAAATTCATATACCGTATCATCCACCGCATATTCCTGGGGCGGAGTGATCTCCTGGATGGTATATGTGCCTGGGAGATCCGGCCGGAATAGAAGTGTTCCGTCCTCTCCTGTCTCTCCTTCATACACGGATTCCATTGGCACATGCGCCCGTTTCATGCACAGCCGGGCACCGCTAAGGGGCTGTCCCGTAGTTCCGTCCAGTTTTGTGATGACCACCTTCATTTCCTGATTTATGATCTCATATATCCCACGGATAATGTCCGGACCGCTGACCGTAAAACTGTAAATGTCCTGGTTCAGGGCATAACCTGCAGGAGCCTTTGTTTCCTTAAAGGTATAGGTTCCGTCTTTTGGTTTCTTAATCCGTACTCTCCCCGTATCATCGCTGACTGAGGTTCCTATTACATTTCCCCGTTGGTCATAAAAGGTAAATTCAGCTCCCTTAAGAGCCGCTCCAAGGGCATTTACTTTTTTAAAGAGAATGTATTCAGTCACCAGGCCAGGCTTCTCCCCGCCGCCGGAGGAGGAGGCGGCCCTGTTTTCAAAGCGGAATACCTGTACGGACTGATGGCTGTCTTCCACTGTGATCTCCTGATCCTGCGCCTTTTTGTAGCCGGATGGCGCCTGCACCTCGTGAATCCTGTAAATCCCCGGATCCAGCCCATAAAATATCTGGCCGCTTTCTTCCTCCGAGGTCCACTCCCTGATTATCCGGTCATTCTCGGTTTGGATCAGCTGAAGCCTGGCTCCTGCCAGCAGAGTGTCCGTTCCTGCTTTTGTCTTTTGGACTTCTACAATGGTCGAATAGTTGCGCATGATCAGCCGCGGGACCTCCTCCAACCCATCTGTAACCGTAAATTCAATAGGCTTTGCCAGAAGTTTAAATCCGTCCGCAGCCTTTATCTCTATAAGGCGGTATTTTCCTGCAGACAGGTTCTTCGTGCAATGGCCCTGCTTGCCGGTTATCCATTCATCCACCGGTATCCAGGTAAAACTCTCTGTATTCCCTGTTTCTTCCCTGTTTTCATCTGCCCACTGTTCAATCCGCAGCGTAACTCCTGCCAGCAGTTCCCCGGTATCTCCTAGCAGTTTTTCAGTGATCACCCGATTGGAATCATTGGTAGGATTGTATTCTGCTATGATCAGGTCTGTCAGTTCATTTTTGTATTCAAACTGGAATTCATATGGTTTCAAGGTCATCATATGGCCTTCTGCTGCTTTTATTTCTTCGCATACATATGTATAGGACTGGAAATTTCCATTGGGATCCATGGTTCCAATCGGCTGGGGTGCAAACTGCGCCGTCCCCATGGAATCTGTGGTTATCTTTTCACAAATTTGATTCAATGTCTTGTTCACCAGCTGGAACTGGGCCCCCTCCAGCTTTTGGCCGGGGTCGTCTGTATCACTCTTGGTTATTTTAAGGATCCCATCCGGGATCTCATCTGTCATTTCCACTTTTTGCAGGACTTTGGTGTCCACAATGGAAAATGGGATATCCACGGACTGCAGGAATCCATAGGGCGTTGTCACTTCCCTCAGGATATAATTCCCCTCGGGTATGTATTTTATAAGATGGGGTTTTAAATCTCCGGGCTTAAATCCGTCCGGGATAGCTCCACATTCCTGGTCCTCCACCCCATACCTGCCATCCAGGCCGCTGATCCATTCCACTGTGACGTCCTCATATCCTCCATCCTCAGCAGGCTGATGAATCACCAGGGGAGATCCGGCCGGATTTCCCTCTCCATCCGCCTGGTAAATGGCAAGACTTGCCCCGTTCACCTCTTTGCCTCCGGTTATGTGTACCTTTGAAACTTCAAGCGTCAGTGGAATGTCCCCCATTTCCCCGTACTGGATTTCTTCTAAATGTCCTTTTTCCTCCACGGTCATTAGGACCGGATCTGATGTGGCATATCCTTTTGGGGTTGCTGACTCTGTCAGTACATAGGCACCGGGAGGCAGATATTCCAGACGAGTGGTTCCATGTTCCGTATAATAACAGCGGCCCTGGAAGGTGCCCGGGATGTGTCTGAACTCATAATCATATTTCATGATAGGATGGCTTCCGCCTGCGTCAGACACCACCCGCCCGGTTGCGGCCACCTCCTGCCCGTCCTTGTAGGTCGCTGCGCGGAAGGTGAATATCCTGCCGTCCTCATCGTACTGCGGGATTCCATCCAAAACAGAGGGCTGTCCATGCTCGTCCAGCTTTGCATGGTACAAGGTCAGCCATGCCTCACTGTCCTCATAGATCACATCACTGTTTTCCGTATCATACTTACGTATTTCAATGGAAGTAAAATCATCCTCCATCTCAAAGCTCTGTACATTCCCGGTTTCCTCTATATCAATATTGACTGATGCTGACCGGACATATCCCTGTTCGTAAGGACAGATTGTTTCCTCCAGCACATATGATCCTGTGGGAATATGGTCGATCCAATGGGGCTGTACAGACGGGATCGGCTGTCCTTGGGGATCCGGCTTGATATTACCGTCATCACCATACTGGTATCCGCTGATCCAGGCTGCATATACGCTGCCCTTTTTGTAGATCCCATCCTCCCCCTTCACCGGATTCCCGCTGCTGTCCAGCTTGGCCTGATATAATGTCATGGATGCGCCCTGGATTTCTTTTTGAGTCCGCACATCTATTTTGGCAAATGCAGTTTTAGTAAATTCATTCTGCATAAAATACGTTTGGACCTCCTCCGTGTCCCGGAGTATGATCCCCATATGCCTTGCCTGGATATAACCCTGGCTGTAGGGCACTGTTTCCTCCTGTAGGATATATGCGCCAAAAGGAAGACGGGTAATGGAATGCACGGCCCCCTGCCCTTCCGGGACTCCGTGGGGGTCTGTGCTGTCATCCGTCACCCAGGATTCATCCTTTGTCACCACCGCTCCGTCAACATAATAGATGGGCAGGGCATTTTCATCATCCTTGTCCGTCTTATTCTCATAAATGGTCTGACCCGTACCGTCATCCAGCACCTGAATGGATCTTATCAGTTCCTTGTCCCCCTGGCTGTCCACGGTATAGGCAAGGATACGTCCGTAATCATCATATACATATGCCATGCCTGTTCCTGCATCCGCATAACACAGTGGATTGCCCCGCTTATCCAGGACCAGCAGTTCACCGGTATCCGGGTCTTTCCGGGTATCCACAGTATCCAGGTCGTAAAAATATAAATGGACCGGTTCATTTTCCACCCAAACAGCATCCCATACATCCAGCGCCGCCTGACCGCTGTCCTGACCTGTGACACGAATCTCCTTATGGGTTCCTGTATTGGTGTCCGTGATCTTTCTTACTTTCCCCTTCTCCCACAATACAGTGACGCCTTTGTATGTATGTTCCCCTGTCCGCTCAAGCTCCGCCGCCTTATATAAGGACAACCTGGCCCCGGATACCGGTATATCAAACCGGATTCCTCTGCCGGTAAAAGTCCCATCCCATTCATAGAGCAGTTTTACCCCCTTCATAGCCTTCAGGGATTTTTCACTCCCCTCAACTATATGCTCAGAGTATACGTCCAGGGCTTTGGTTACATTGCCGTACCAATCCATTGTCTCAGGATCATAGGTGATGTCCCTTACATCTCCCCGCTCCTCCAGCTTTTCCTTTCGTCCGCGGACTTTATACGTCAGCAGGTCTCCGGTATCGTTCACCGTGATATCTCCATCAAATCCTCCGCTGGATTCTGTTATCCCCTGATTATCTGTCCTTTGAAGTCCGTTCTGGTTGCCTGTCATGGAATCACCGTCCTCCACTTTGCGTATCTCAATTCTGGAAGGATAATCCTGCACGTTTATCCGGCTCACTGTTTCAGTCCGGAACATATCACTTTCCCCTGGTACAGGAACAGCGTATTGATACCTTACAGCGGGTTCCGGTTCCCACCCTTTGGTGGTTCCGTCCGTATTTCTCTGCTCGCTGTAGTAGATCACATCATCCCCATAAATCTCAAATGCCGCCGGACGGCTTTTCGTATATCCTTCCGGCGCCTGGATCTCCACCAGGACATACGCGCCTGCGCCCAATGGTTTATATGTTACAATGTATCCCACCGGTACTTTTTGTGCCTGTCCATCTATGGTCACTTCCCGGACAGTGGAATATGCCCTAAAGATCCCGGTCTCATTTCCCTCCCTATCCTCCTGCTTGACCAGCTGGGTTTCATCATACTGCGGGATCCCTTCCCGGTCCAGACGGATCGGCAGGTCGTCATTGTCAGCATTGCTCTGCCCCACTCTTGGATAAAGTATATGGTTTCCATCCGCATCTTTTACCGGATTTCCTTCCCAGTCAACCGCTTTTCCAAACAATACATCCCCGGTCCCGGCAACCGCGCCGGTCCCGTTCTTAGCTACATCACGTTTTGCCGCATACAGTTTAAACAAGGCCCCATCATGTATTATGTTTTCGCCTGTCTCCCCATCCAGCTTTTCAATCCGAATCCGGGTACGATAATATGTATCCTCAAAATCCTCCTGGGCAAATGCCACAAAGTTAAAATCCGATCCGCTGCCGGACGGTATGAGCGTCTCCACGTCTCCCGTATCCGGATTTACACGGTCTGCGGCAGGCGCCAGCACGGTCCAGGGGACCAGCATGGGGGCAAACTTTCCGTCTATGGCAGTCTGCACTCCGGTCATAACGGATACGTGATCCCTTATCTCCGTCTGACCGCTCTCCGTCTCATATCCATGGTAGGCCACCTTGTCCAGCCAACCTGCATCCTCGCTCTGTGAGGTGTATCCAGGATAGTAGGCTTTCACAGATGCATTCTTTCCCTCCATATATTCCGGCTCATGAGGTTCCGCCTCGGTCAGGCTGTGCCCCGGGCGAATATCTTTATCCAGTCCATACTTGAATACCTCAAAGTCGCCATCCTGGCCATGTGCCTGAATGATATGTGATTCCTCGTTAAAGCGGATACTATACTTCCTGATCAGGTCCTCAGGGGTGTCCATAGAATTAAAACGGTAGTAGGGATCTCCTGTCTGGTAGTTCACCTCTGTTTCCCCTGTATTTTCATCCTGTCCCATATAGGGTACAAACGGCAATGTTATCTCCTTGGGATAGTCCTTATTAAAATGACGGTTTGCCAGTTCCTTCCCAATATCAGAGGGCGTCTGCTCCGCTATGACATAGGTGCCGTACGCAAGCATGATGGAATGATTATAATAATCATCCTTCCCATTTTTGGTGTTGCACTGCAGGGTGGTCTTATCCCCATCCGCCCCGCCCCCCGGGTCTTTGTCCCAGGCAATTGCAAGACGGTCATCCAGCCCGATAAAAATATCCAGATAGTCTGCTGCCTGGGCCTCTGCCTTTTTAAGGGCCATTTCGTACGCCTTATCACTGTTTAGGTCCGGTTCTGCTGCCAGGATCTCCTCTTTATATCCTTGGATGTCGTAATAGTCAATGGCAAACTGTTTTACTGCCTGGGCCGGGTATGTATCTCCTTTCTTCTGCCCGGCCCCATACATGGCGTCAAAAAATTTGGCGTAATGGTATGTTCCATCCTCTTTTGTCTCCAGGAGCCTGGTGCCGTGGCCATCTTTTGGAGGCAGATATATTTTCTGGACATCTCCCTTATATCCCTGGATCCCTATATCTTCTGAGATGATCCTTCCCCTTTCGTCCACGAAAATGTTCTCCAGATTGCTTTTAAGGTATGCCTTAAACTTAAACTGGTTCAGTACCTTGGCGCCCTGAGAGGCATTTCCATGGTTAAATAGTCCCAGAAGCACGGTGGCAGGATCATTGTGCAGGGAACCATATGTATTCACACCCTCATAGGATGCCTGGGATATATCCTTTGTGATCTTAATGGACTGTTTGATGGCGCGCTCCAGAACCTGCACCGGCCTCTCCCCCGTACCTCCGTCCTGAAAAGGCTGATTCTGCCCCGGGTAGGCCAGGGTCTGAGTCACCATATAGCTGCCCTCATCCATGGCCGGAACGGACACGCATACACTGACACCGGCCCCCGCCACGTCAGTCAGGTACTGGTTAAAAGGCATTTCCATACCTTCATAATCAATGGTTTTCCTAGTTGTCACTGCACGGTACGTGGTTTTTACCGCCAAACCGGTGTGGCTCCAATCAGTGTTGTTTTCCTCGTGGATCACATAGGTGCCGGAAGCTGTTTGATAATCGGCCCTGGTCGGAATCAGTTTTTCATATTCACAAACCTCCTCCCTGCCCTCATATGTTACGATCCGGTCCATCACCGGGATCGGGTTTCCCACGCGGTCCAGAAGCACTTCCCCTTTTTCATAAGTTTCATAAACCGGCTGGTAAGCAGTCCGGATCAATGCGGTAAGATCATCCCCGTAGGCAACCGGTTCCCCAATTTCCCGCTTTTCGCGGACCGATACGGTTTTACTTTTTAAATTGTACTCCCCTTTGAGATATTCAATCCAGTATTCTACCTCATCGGCCGGCCCTCCTTCCAAATCCGCTGTCTTGCGGACATGAAGCTTCTGGGTGGAGGAATCATACACTGCCGGGTAGGGATCGCTTACAGCTGAGTAATTGTATAAAAGCCTGGCATAATAATCCCCGTTCTTTTGGTAGATGTACTCCACCTGTCCGCAGTCGTAAAAGCTATGGTCCGTATACCAATCCAACATCTCGGCGGCTGCCTGGGCATTGGTGGATCCCGCCAGCCGTATATCAGCCCATGCGGAAGTTCCAGGGGCAGTCTTATACCCCATCTGATCCAACATGGTATTGACCTGCTCAGACAGATAATTTTCATCTATTGTCTGTCCCCATTTGCTCATATCTTCCGGCACCGCGCCGCCGCCGGGATAGGGGGCTGTCCGGAAACGGTAACAGAAGGTTTCCCCAAACGGTACGCCTTCCTCTGAATTACCGCCCGTTTCCTCTTTTATCATGGGATTGCCGTTTGCGTCTGTTTTATACTCCCCTCCCTTTGCTTTCTGATAGACAGGATTCCCATTCTCGTCCAATTTGGGCTGCAGGGAGCTTCCCGTGACCACCTTCACATTTTCTGTTTGTTTTTCAGTGTCAACTTTATAAAACTCCGTTCCCAGCGGATATCCGCTGACCAGGATATCAAAGCCATTTTCCGTCTTATAATTTTCTATGATAAAATCATTCCAGGAACCATCCGCATCCATATTATTATAGTCTGACAGTCCTCCTGCCACCCAGGCCTGTCCTGCTTCCCTTATTGTGGTGGTTCCTTCCTGGGTGCGGTTGCTTTCTGTCAGGGAAATGCCGCTCACCGACAACTCATATCCTTCGGACCGGCTCAGTTCCCTGATGTAGTAATTTCCCAAAAGAAGGGGCCGGCCGATCCACTGGTTTCCATTAACCGCTGCATTATCCGGGTATGTAATGGTTCCAAATCCCTCCGGCGAGGAAGTGATGGAAGAACCATTGTATAAACTCTCCTGGCCCGTGGCATTGTCAGGGGATTTTAAGTTCCCGTCCAAATCCAGGCTTGTTCCCGGCTTCTCCGTAAATACCAGGAATGAGGCATCGCCGTTCTTATCTGTTGCAGCTACTGCCACCAGGTCATTCAGGTTATATATGATATGGGATTTTCCATCCGGATGGATCAGGTCCTGGGCTGCGAACAGGCCGTATACAGCCCCCTCTAAGGTTCCATCCCCCTGGGCCAGGCCATAGCTTCCCTCCCCGTCAGTCCGGTACAATTCCAAATCCCGTTTATTGATATGAATACGCCCTTCTGTCCGGTGATTCCAGATTTTAAACACATACAGGATCTCTCCGGGATTTCCATATCCGGAAGGATCCAAGGGGTCCAGGCTGTCGTCAATAAAGTCCGGCAGAAACGCTGTTATGCTGTTGTCTTCATTGTCTGTAAAAAAGGAGGCAAAGAAACGGACAATACCGCTGCCTTCCCCAGGCTGTTCCTTTTGGTCTTCCCTAAAGGTGATGTCTGCTTCAAAAGATGGATGGATTGGATTTCTTGTGTATTCATATACTTCGTAGCCATCTGCCTCCTCATCTTTGTCAGCCGCCTGTGTCATATTGTCATTTTGTTTAGATGCATTACTTCCCGTGGCGTGGGTAGAAAAAAGGATGGTCCGATGGTGAGGCCTGGCAGAAGCTGTAATAGATGACATTAGATACGCAGAGGCCGCCTCAGGCTGACGGCCGTTATTTGGCTCGTCTTCCTGGCTTTCATTCGCTGAGCCATTGTCTGGCGGATCATTGGTTTCTGAATCATTGGTTTCTGGATCATTGGTTTCTGGATCATTGGTTTCTGAGTTTTGTTTTTCGGAATCGCTGGTTTCAGGAGATTCAGTCTCGTCCTTTCCGCTTTCTGTACCATCGTGGTCAGGTCGGATGATCTCTGAATCCGCATTTCCTGATTCATTGTCTTCAGGATTTTTGATTCCGTCCTCTTTCATCCCTTTGTTATCGCTGCTGTCATTCTCAGACTCATGGTTGTCTGAACCTTCACTTTCAGCGTCATCAGCTTCCATCCTTTCAGATTCAGAGGGCAGGGATTCCTGACTGATTTCTGCCGTGCTTTCCACAGGTGCCTTAATCTGTTTTTCCTCTTTTTCCTTTTTGATGCTGAGTATACTGCGCCGTTCATTTAATTCCAGATCATGTCCCTCCGGAAGAGGATACGTATATCCTTTCCGCATATTGATCTCTGACAGAACTGTATACACTGGATCAAACAGAGTTCCGATCACACTGCGGCTTTTATGATCTCCTGCTCTTGCGCTGCCTCCTGCCTGTGCTGATGCAAGTATTACACGCTCTATCTCTTTATCATCATTGTGTCTGCCATGGAGAATATAACCGGTGCGGGCTGTTTTTTCCTGCAGATGGTAACTGTATTCCAAATGAATAAAGTTTTCATATGTTATATCCCTGTCCTCTAACATGTTCTCCATCGCAGTTGTATCCTGACCATGATCATCTTCATCATCGTTCTGCACATGAAAATCACATGTGGCAATGCACAGTTCCTGTTCAGCCATCCACTGCCGGCGCAGCCGTTCATTTTCTTCATCACAACTGCATTCCTCTGCTTCTTCCGCTTCCCCTTCTCCTCCTTCACCTTCGTGGTCACACTGGATCCAATCCGGCGCAGGATGCCCCATACAATACGTTTTATTGTAATGGTAGTACCTTGTGTCGCTGTGCCTGGCCTGTCCGTTGGTATCTGTAGTAATGGTACTGCAAATATACTCAGTGTGCGGCTCCGGGGACATACAATTCAGATAAACCTCACCCGTGATTCCCTCCGGTTCCCCTTCCTTGTATTCATCTTCATTAACCTGGGAAAAATCAAAGTCTTCCCAAACATTGAATGTAGTGCCCTCCAATGGTTGGTTGGTTTCAGCACAGTATTTTTCAAGGCTTATGTTGTAATCGCTTTGGAAGGTTTCTTTGTGGCGGTATAGTTCTAGTTGCCCGCTTTCAGATGCTCCTGACTCTAAAGATACTATCTCAAACTGGATTACCGCTGGTATATGTTCATCCTCAAAGCGGCCAACTTGATACTGAAAGCCAGGCGGTGAGAATATCTCAGCATGATATTGAACATCTGTTCCCGGCAGTTCAGATGACCGTATAACGCCTTTTGGTTCTGCGGCACCATTATAATTAAATGTGATACTCCTCCCATCCCCATCTAAACTATATGACCAATTAGAATCAGGAAATACCCAACTTGCTTCTCGGATAACGGGATATGCGCTTATATCCAATGTGAGAAAATATCCCCCGTTATTTAGTATCATCTTTTGCTGAGTCCCGTTCCAACTTGGTAAAACAGCAGATGAACTATATCTCTCCTCTTCAGAAATAACAAATTGCTTCATATCTTCATAGTATCTCATTACACCGCTGCCCAAAATTGGGACTAATTGCTGCATGGCCTGTTCCTGAGTATCCCAATCATCTGAATATCCCGCCATACATCCCCAAATATAAGTCTGTACAACAGCATACGGTATATTGGTTCGGTCTGTATAATAGAAGATCCAGTTATATGCACAGGTAACAGGCAAAAATTTATCAGCAGGACCAACTCCCGGTATTGTTTCTCCCTTTGAAACAATATATTTTTCGTAAGGAGCCGCGCTGCCATTAGGCATTCTCTTTCCCGGCTGAAGACAAAATGTTGGATTAGGCGGATCCGTACCTAATATTTGATAAAATCCCATTTCATTATGTTTTTGCCCAAATAAATATATGGTATGACCCTGAAAAATATTTTTCCTTCTTATTAAATTTACTGTATTCTCAGCGAATGAAGAATGATCCATAAACACGATTAATAACAATACAGCCAGAATAAGTGCTGTAGGGCGTTTGAATCTTTTTGGTGATCTCATGTTATTTTCCTCCGATAAAATAAAGCTATGGTTTCTGCCCTCTCAAGCAGCCCCATAGCTTTATATATTTATACAACTATTTGTAACTGTTCAGGACATCCGAGTTTCCATATTGAATTTTCAAGGTACTTACGTTTACATGTTCTTTTTAGAAAATGTTTGGAATAAATACCCTGAAATACAGAGTAGAAATAATAAGATAATCAGAAACTCCATCATTTGAATATAATAAATTGTATCCTTGTAATTCTGTTTAATTTGCTGATGCCAATCCGTCACTTCCTCCCCATTCTCCTGTTCCATGTCCACTGTCTCCTGCCTTTTTTTAATTAGTTCTTTCTGCACTTCATCTGTCTCTGTATGGATAATCAACTGATCTTCTTTTAATCGGTTTAATCCCATATAAACAGAACTGAGCAGCCCCCTGGATTGTAAACTTGTTATTTCACCATCATTTTCACCTATCTCAAATAATGGCTTTAATACACTTCGTCCAACCAGTCTTCCTACGCTAAATCCACCTGATCCGCCAGATGAATTTCCACGCATATACTTCATATCATCCTTGGTTCCTGGTAACTGATCCGGACCATTCATCCATAATTCATCATCTTCTGTCCCAAATATACCGTCTGGACCAGGCCGGACATTGGTTCCTTCCTGTTTCTCTTTATTATCATAACAATCATCCTCTGTTCCATATTGTCCATCCGGTCCGGGATGAATCAATCGGTCATCCTCTGTTCCCGGCTTCCCATCCGGTCCATTCCAGTACACCTCATCATCCTCCGTACCAAATACTCCATCCAGGCCAGGGCGAAGGTTCGTTCCCGGATAATCACAGCTGTTGTCCACCCAGTCGTCCTTTGTCCCCAGCTGGCCATCCAGGCCCGGATATATCAGCCGGTCATCCTCCGTTCCCGCTTCCCCATCCGGTCCATTCCAGTACACTTCATCATCTTTTGTACCAAATATCCCATCCAGGCCAGGACGCAGGTTCGTTCCCGGATAATCACAGCTGTTGTCCACCCAGTCATCCTTTGTCCCGGATATTCCATCTAAGCCGTTAAAAGCAAGAATATCATCCGCTGTTTCAAATTCATGATCCTGCCCCGGCCTTGTATTGGTTCCATCTTTATTGTCGCGATAATCATCCTTGGTCTGAAACGTTTTATCCGGACCGGAATATATCTTCAGCTCCTTTTCATTCATGTAATAATCATCTTCTGTTCCATATTGTCCGTCCTGCCCCGGATAAATTCTTTTGTCATCCCGTGTCCCGGCAAGGCCGTCTCTGCCATTTAGATAAAATGTATCATCCTCTGTATCCAGATCCCCATCAGGCCCGGGCCTTTGATTGGTGCCATTGCCAATATCGCGGTATATCAGGGTAAAGTATGCATATACCTGAAGATCCCCCGCAACCTGATATATATCTGTTTCCGCAACCTTCTTGAGATTGGATGGCCTTTGCTCCCCGAACATGATTCCTTCCTGATAAATATGACTGTATGGTTCTGCATACCACCCCAAAAACTTATAGGCTTCCATGGACGGCGTGGGCAGAATGCCGATGGCACTGTCATAGGTAACTGTCTTTTTCCTGCTCCCCCAAAAGGAATCCTGTGTATGAAATATAAGATCATACTGATTCGGTGACCACTGGGCATAATAGGTTGTGTCACTGCCTGGAACTGCGGTTTCCTCTGTAATCTTCTAGCCCCCGGTACGATCCGTGCCAAATCCAATCTGGGTATATCCCGGCCTTGTAAAAACAGGGAGTTCTCCTAAATTCAAGGTATACGAGAGAGCTTTTGTTATATTTTGAGTGCCGTCCAAACCGTCATGGTATGTAATATCATATTGATCAGGCTGCCATTGCGCATACAGCTGCAGATTGCCGGAATAGACAGGCGTCAAATTATTTACTGATTCCTTATCATAGTACACTGCTCCTCTTCCGTCCGGCTGCTCAGACCAATTTATAAAGCTGTGGTGATCCTTTTTGAAATTATTCGCCTTTAGGGGCTGAGTGATGTTGTAAACAAAGTCTTGGACTTCTGTCTTTTCTTCCCCATTGTTAGACAGGAATGTCACTGTATATGGATTATTTTTAACATCTGTTTTGGAATTGCACCCGTTCCGTACACATCTCTTGTAATAAGTCCCATTGTCCGCTCCGGTATAATAATTATTTTCCCATAAATGTCCCAATGCTGACGTTACCTGTGTCTCAGCAGTCCCGCAGCCTGCGCATGTCCTTTTCTTTAATCCCGTCTCAGTGCATGTGGCTGCCTTTACAATTGACCAGTCCCCATATGTATGCTGGCGTACCATTGTAAAGTAGTCTGTTTTCATAGGAATAGGGGACCAGGTACTCCCCTCAGAATCGCTGTCATAATAATATCCTCCGGCATTTACCTCTGATATGCTCCAGCTCCAGTGGGAACTGAGATTCATCTTAGAACCGGCATACCAATATGCATTCTCATCAATAGGGGCATAGACCCATTTATGGCCTTCTGCCCAGGTCTCGTGGTAATATTGCAGATTGGTCCAGGCTTTATCTGCTTTGTAAAAAATGATCACCTTGTGTTTGCTATTACTTGCCCCCAGATAATCATTGATCGCCACCTGATTGCCATATTTCTTCGCCAGACCGCAGTCAATGATCAGCCGTCCGCCGTTGGGTATGTCGGAAGCCGTAAATATCGTAACATTACTGCTCCCTGCCAATGTTTTTTCAACTGCCGTCACATCCGCTCCACGGCTGAGGGACAACGGCATAATGCCAGGATCCGGATACTTATAATTCAATGCATTGCCAAGCACCTTCCCCTGCTCATCGCACCGATACCAGCATGGGTCAAGGTCCGCTTTATCTATCTCACTGTTGACAATGGTACCATAAAGATAATAGCTGTCAGAATCCGATCCCTCCTGTACATTTCCATAAATATGCAGAAAATCGTACCTGGTATTATCATAATTAGACCCAGACAAAACTTCTGAACCAATTCTTCCATTTTGTTGTACTTCTATATTCTCTCCATATAGAAATGTCTGCAGTTCACTGTCTGTGATCCCCGCACTTTTGTAACGGTAGGGTGCCAGTACCATATCCTCACTCTGTATATCAACAGCCCGGGAATCCGAGAGATTTCCCTTCTCATCACAGGCATACCAGCCCATAATGCCTGAGGAGACTGTGTATATCCGGTATTGGGGACATCCGGTACGGTCCACAAAAAAGTAAAGATCCACTGTCCCGCGGCTGCCTTTTATATACCATGACGGCACTTGGGACGGCTTCAGCATGTTTACTTTGTCTATTATCACTCCTGATTCCGTACATTCCAGCCACTTGTCTTCCATCTCTGCATTAACAGCACGGCCATATATAAAATATCGGACAGGCGAATTATGTTTTAGCAGATCCTCCCCCAGCCACCACACATCATAAAAAGTGCCGTCATAGTTTTCCCCCAGTTCCGAATCCACGACTTCAAAGTCCATGGAGTTGACAATATGATCATCCACCCCATAAAGCTGGCAGGAAAGCTCACATGTTATATCAATACCCACCTCTGCGCTCTCCCACCGCAAAGGAGCCAGCACCCAGTCCTCCCACAACAGATCGATCCACTGGCTTTCATTTGTAACCCTTCCCCTTTCATCACATTCGTACCACTCTGCATCTGTTTCCTCGTCATAATATCCATAGATTCTGTGCTGGATATTTCCATACCTGTCTTCAAATTCATAGTGGGTCCTTCCCCCAGTAAACGCCCTTTTATTTTTGTATACCAACTGGGCACATCCTCAGGTTCTGCAGACTCAAAATCAATTTCCACCACCGGCGTTCCCATCCGAACCTGCGGTTCGGATGGAGTTGCTTCTGACGGGCTGGCTTCTGACGGGCTGGCCTCAGATGGACTGGATTTTGACACATTTTCCCTCACCTTCCTCAATGCACCACCCCCTGTCCCATCTGAAATCAGACTTCCGGCATAAACAATTGAGTTGGTCAACATTGCCGTCATTAATACAATCATCCCTAATCCTTTTAATTGCATATTCGCTCTCCCCAATCTCCCTTACATTCTTACAAGAAATCATCTGCTTCCCAAACCATTACAGCCTTTAAAACCACCTCCATTTCAGTTATGCCATATATAAAATAAATGTAACTGACAGGACATCCGATGTGAAAACGGATGATACCGTACTCATTAACATACTAAAAATGATTGGATAAAATTTAACACATGGAGTTAGACACATAAACTTAGACACATAAACTTAGATGCATAAACTTAGATACATAAACTTAGATACACAGAGAAAGATTAACAAAGTAAACTATATGACATAAAATACACGGAATTAAATCTTCAACCCAATCATTATAACCTAATCAAAATTTAATACGTGAAAACCGGCCGATTCGGCCAATCAACCAGAACAAACCTGTTCTGAAGAAGCTGACACAGAGAACTCTGTGAGATTGAATATAGAATAGCACATATGTAATTGACAAGTCAAGACCTGTTAAAACTTTTCCTTTCCACAACATCCTCCATCCCCTTTCCCATAGCACAAAAAACCGGTACACAGGCGCCTTCGCAGCACCCGGATACCGGTTCTTTTTCCTTCCGTCAAAGGAAAATCCTTTGCCAGTCCACTTTTTGACTATCTCTTTGTTTATTTACTTCCGTGAAGGAACTCATCAATTCCCCTTGCGCCTGCACGGCCTGCCTCCATTGCGAGGATAACTGTGGCGGCACCTGTCACGGCGTCTCCGCCTGCATATACGCCTTCCTTGGTGGTCTTTCCATTGGACTCATCCGCTATAATGCATTTCCAGCGGTTGGTCTCAAGTCCCTCTGTGGTGGAGCTTATCAGCGGGTTGGGGGAGGTTCCAAGGGACATGATCACTGCGTCCACGTCAATGGTATAGTCGGAGCCGGCTATCTCCACCGGCCTGCGGCGGCCTGATGCATCGGGCTCACCCAGTTCCATCTTACGCACTACCATGCCTTTTACCCATCCGTTGTCATCTGTAAGGATCTCCACAGGATTGGTCAGAAGGTTAAAGATGATCCCTTCTTCCTTTGCATGGTGCACTTCCTCCACTCGGGCCGGAAGCTCCGCCTCGCTTCTCCTGTATACGATATGTACTTCTGCACCCAGACGCAGGGCTGTTCTGGCAGCATCCATGGCCACGTTTCCGCCTCCTACCACTGCTACCCTTTTTCCCAGATAGATCGGGGTATCGTAGTCATCCCTGAATGCTTTCATCAGGTTGCTTCTTGTAAGGTATTCATTGGCTGAGAATACGCCGCTGGCATTCTCTCCCGGGATTCCCATGAACTTGGGAAGCCCTGCGCCGGAACCGATGAATACGGCCTTAAAGCCTTCCTCATCCATCAGCTCATCAATGGTCACGGACTTTCCTATGATTACATTGGTCTCTATTTTTACGCCCAGTTTTCTTACATTATCGATCTCAGGCTGTACCACTCCTGATTTAGGCAGACGGAATTCAGGAATACCGTAGGTAAGCACGCCGCCCGGCTCATGGAGCGCCTCAAAAATGGTCACCTCATATCCCATCTTGGCCAGGTCTCCTGCACAGGTAAGCCCTGCCGGGCCGGAACCGATGACAGCCACCTTCATGCCGTTGGTCTTATCCGGCTTTGCCGGTACAAATCCATGCTCCCTGGACCAGTCAGCCACAAAACGCTCCAGCTTTCCGATGGAAATAGGCTCTCCCTTGATGCCGCGGATACATTTTCCTTCACACTGGCTCTCCTGGGGGCACACACGTCCGCACACAGCGGGAAGGGCGCTGGACTCTGCTATGGTATTGGCTGCATCCTCGAATTTTCCTTCCTTTACTTCTGAGATGAACTTGGGAATATTGATGGCAACCGGACATCCCTGGATGCACTTGGCATTCTTACAGTTGATGCAGCGCTGTGCCTCTTCCTGCGCCTCTTCCTGGTTGTATCCCAGACACACTTCCTTAAAATTAGTTGCTCTTTCCTGTGGGTCCTGCTCCCTTACCGGTATCTTCTTTAATACGTCCATTATTCCTCACCTCCGCAATTTCCGCATCCGCCGTGGTGTGTTGCGCCTTCCTTCAGTCTTAAGAGCGCCCTGCCTTCCTCTGTCTTATACATCAGCTGGCGTTTCATGGCCTGGTCAAAATCCACCAAATGGCCGTCAAACTCAGGACCGTCCACGCATGCGAACTTTACTTCTCCGCCCACGCTGACGCGGCAGGCGCCGCACATGCCGGTTCCATCCACCATGATGGGGTTCAGGCTGACAATGGTGGGAATGCCTAATTCCTTGGTAAGCTTGCATACGAATTTCATCATGATCATGGGACCGATGGCCACGCACACATCATATTTCTTTCCTTCATTTTCAACCAGGTCCTTGATGACCTCAGTAACCATGCCTTTGCGCTCATAGGAACCATCGTCTGTTGTTATGTACAGATTGCCTGCCACTGCCCTTAATTCATCTTCCAGTATAAGCAGGTCCTTTGTCTTGGAGCCTTCAATGACATCCACGTCAATGCCGTTTTCCTTCATCCACTTAACCTGTGGATAAACAGGAGCAGAACCAACGCCGCCGGCCACAAAGAGGTAGCGTCTTTTCTTTACTTCTTCCAGGTCTTCCTTTACGAACTCGGAAGGCTGGCCCAGAGGTCCCACGAAATCCTGGAAATAATCCCCGGCTTTTAAGCCTGCCATGCGCTCGGTGGAAGCGCCTACTGTCTGGAATACAATGGTGACAAGCCCTTTCTCCCTGTTGAAATCACAGATGGTAAGGGGAATCCTCTCTCCTGCCTCATCCATCTTAACGATCACAAATTCACCCGGCTGGCAGGCTCTGGCTACACGCGGTGCTTCCACGTCCATCAGATAGATCTTGTCTGCCAGGCATTCTGCCTTAACAATCTTATACATGGTTCTCCTCCTGATTTGTTATAAATAGTAATTTATAATTAGCCCACTTGAATGGTATAGCTCTTACTCCATGATTCCCATCCAGGCAGGGAAATGATACCTTTCCTGTCTTTTAACTCTCCCTTATACCCTTCTGACGCGCAGATCCCATACCATGGCTCCAGGCAGACAAAGGGGTGGGGATCCTCTATGGTCCAGACTGCCAAATAAGGAAAGTCATCGCACCCCATGGTCACATAGGGCCTGCCGTCCAATAACAGGCTCACACTGCTGACCTGTGCATCATCAAACATATAGGTGAGGGCTGTATCGAAAAACCCCTTTGTCAGTTCCACCCGGCCGTCCTGAAGCGAAAGGGTTCCCGCCAGTTCCTCCGACTCATATCCCCCACTGGTGGGGGCAAGATAGTGAAGTTCCTCCTGAAACTGTCCTTTCCTGCATCCTTCCCGGTTAAACTCAAAGGTGTAATCGTAGATGCTACGCCCCTCCGGCACCTGAAATGCAGGGTGTCCGCCCATCATAAACAGCATTTCCCCGGAATCCAGGTTTGTCACCTTCCACATCACAGTGATGGTGCGGCCTTCCAGCCTGTGCCCGATCTCCAGTTCAAAATGGAAGGGATATTTTTCAAATGTTTCCGGCGTATCCTTAAGCTTAAACCAGCACTCATCCAGATCACACAGGACCGGTTCAAATTCCATGTCCCTGGCAAATCCATGCTGGGTCGGCATCTGATATTCTTTTTCTTCATAAATATATCGGCCTTCATAGCACTTTCCCACAAAAGGAAAAAGCACAGGCGCATGGCGGTCCCAAACAGCAGGGTCAGCGCCCCAAAGTACATCTCTCCCGGCCTTCTTATCAAAAATCCTGGTGAGTTCCGCCCCGTGTCTGGCCACGGTGACCAAAAGTTCATCATTTTCCAGTGTAAATAGTGTTCCATCTGCTTTCATATGGATTCCCCCAATCTGCTTGTGAGAATTTACAGCTGCACAAGCTTTATATTATCATTTTCTGCATCATGTTACAACTGCTTTTTCTAAAATTCCTAAATATTTTTTAGATTTTAGTCGTAATATACAATTTTTTTGTTATTTTATCCGTTGGAACTTCTGAAAGGTGTAACAAAGGTCAAAATATGTCTGTTCATCCCCCTCATCCGTCATTCCCCAATCCCCATCATTTTCCAGATTTTTGAAAAATGTGTCCGCGTCATAGGTGTAGTCAATGCGGGTTACATGTACGGTGTCTGCGTAGGGCAGAAACTGTTCATAGATGCTCTGTCCGCCTATGATATAGATATCATTGGTGTCAAAAGCCTGAAGCCATTCCATGGCTTCCTCCAAGGAATGGCACACATGGGCACCTTTGATCTTATAATCCTCATCCCGGGTCAGCACCAGATTCTTTCTGTTTCCCAGGGGCTGTCCTCCGGGCAGGCTTTCCAAGGTCTTGCGCCCCATAACCACCACCTTGCCTGCGGTCTCCCTCATCAGCGTCTGCTGGTCCGCCGGAATGGTCACCAGGACCCGTCCGTCTTTTCCAATGGCCCAGTGCCTGTCAGCTGCTACGATCAGATTCATTCCTGCTGCCTCCTTGTATAGATCCTGAATTCATAGGCCAGGCCGTTATACTCCTGCATTTCACCCACACGCTCCCACTCCCAGTCCTTTTCCCGGTCCAGATCCACAAACTTTGTATCTGCCTGGAAAATACCGTGGATACAGGTGACATATGCCTTTTTACAGTATGGAAGAAATTCCCCGTAGATCATTCCTCCTCCTATGATGAATATATCCTCCTCCGGATACTGCTTTAATGTCTCAAGGGTTTCATTTACATCATGACATACAGTCACTCCCTCAGGGCAGTAATCCCGGTTCTGGGTCAGCACAATGTTGACCCGGTTCTTAAGAGGTTTTGCGTCAGGAAAGCTTTCCAGGGTTTTTCTTCCCATCACCACGATCTTTCCCCGGGTGGTTTCCCGAAAATATTTCATATCTCCCGGCAGATGGGTCAAAAGTCCTCCGTCCCTGCCGATTCCCCATGCTTCATCCACTGCCACGATCAAGTTCATGTAAGACCTCCTGTCTTTGGTTGCAGTATTTACTGTCATTGGTCCAAACAAAAGAATTATAGCATGAAACCTTGCAGAAAGAAAGATTTTCTCTTTCTAATCCGTATAACCTCTGCTATAATAGGTTCATATTTGACATAAGGAGTAATGTACATGAGTTATGCAGACCAGATATTTATACAGAATTGCAGGGATATTTTAGACCATGGTGTATGGGATACGGACTACCAGGTCCGCCCCGTGTGGGAGGACGGCGCTCCTGCCCATACCATCAAGCGTTTTGGAATTGTTAACCGTTACGATCTGTCAGGTGAATTTCCCGTGATCACCTTAAGGCGTACGGCTTTTAAATCAGCAGTGGACGAGCTGCTCTGGATATGGCAGAAGAAATCCAACAACATCCACGACCTGAACAGCCATATATGGGATTCCTGGGCTGATGAGAACGGTTCCATCGGCAAGGCATACGGATACCAGCTGGGAGTGAAGCATCGCTATAAGGAGGGGGACTTCGACCAGGTGGACCGCATCCTTTATGACTTAAAGCACAACCCTTTAAGCAGGCGGATCATGTCCAATATCTACAACCACCACGACCTGCACGAGATGAACCTCTACCCATGTGCCTACAGCATGACATTTAATGTGTCCGGCCACACGCTGAACGGAATACTGAACCAGCGTTCCCAGGACATGCTTACGGCCAACAGCTGGAATGTGTGCCAGTACGCCGTGCTGCTCCACATGTTTGCCCAGGTAAGCGGCCTTAAGGCCGGAGAGCTGGTCCATGTGATCGCGGATGCCCATATCTATGACCGGCATATTCCCATGGTGGAGGAACTGTTAAAAAGAGAGCCCTATCCCGGCCCCACTCTGGCAATGGATACTTCCATCACTGATTTTTACCAGTTTACCACCTCCAGCTTCCGTCTGGAGGATTACCAGTATCACACCTTTGAGTCCAAGATCCCTGTGGCGATCTAAGACCATGGAGGACGGACCGGTGCCTGATCACGCGTCAGGCACCGGTCCGTTTTTAGGATACATATTGACTGTACTCCCCCTCCGGGATGGGATGCTCCAATCCCAGCACCCTGGGCCACAATCCCGTATCGTCAATGATAAATCCCATGATCATACCCATATGGCTGTGCAGATGTCTGAACTGTGCCAGCAACAGCGTAAACCTGTCATACTCACAATCCGGCGGATGATCCAATAGCTGTGCATCTTTCAGATCCAGAATATAGTTCCTTATCTTTTTGTCGATATCCCCAACATATCCATCCATCTCTGCCCTTGAGATCCGCTTCTCTGATATCACATCCAGGTTGTTCAGATCCTTCTCATGTATCTCTGGTTCCTGGTACATCCGGTCGCGGGGGTTGATGAGCCATAGGTCCAGAGAATGGAGCATGTGATAGATATGCTTCCAGCACGGCATGGCACAGTATGTTTTGTCCCACAGTTCATCCGGCACACAGTCGATCACATTTTTCACTTCCCACAGCGCCCGCCATGTCTGGTCTTTTATGACCGCAGTCAATGGATTCTGGTCCATGTACATCTTTCCTCCCTTAAAAGAGCCCCTCATTCTTTTGCTCCAGCACCTTGATGGCATGATAAAACAGTTCATTATAAGGGGTGGGGACTCCCAGCTCCCGTCCCATGCGTATCATGGCGCCGCCAAACATTTCCACCTCTGTCCTGCGCCCTGCTTCAATGTCCTGAAGGGTGGACGGCTTATTCTTAGGAGGTACCACGGCAAGGCGCTCTGCCTGTTTTTCCATGTCCTCCTCCGTCAGCCTGACTCCCTTTTTGCCGGCCACGGCCACCACCTCCCGCATCAGGGCCTCCCGGATAAAGTTAGCGTCCGCGCTCACACTCCAGGCCCCAAAAGGGATTCCCAACACGGCTGCACTCTGGTTCTCGCTGACATTGCACATGTATTTATACCAGATGGCCCGTTCCATATCCTTTGGGACAATGGCGCAGATGCCCGCGGCTTCCAGCAGATCCTTCACTGACTGGACCCTTGGGGAAATGGTTTCATTTCTCCGCTCTCCAAATTCGATCCTGGCAACCTTAGGGTCAAAGACAGCCTGCCCATCCTTCATGACCACGCTCACCTTTGCAAGGGAATAAAGCAGGTTATCCCATCCGTAAACAGCGGCCACCATATCCTCGGCCTCCACCCCGTTTAGGGGGGCCATAATAAGGGTCTTTGGCCCAATCTGGTTCTTTATATCCTGGATTGCCTGGTTAAGGCCCGTAAATTTTGTGATGATAATGGCCAGATCCGGATAATCACCATTGCAGTCCTCCTCCGGGGACACCAGATGGAAACGGTAATTGACGCCGTTTACAGTTACGCCATCCCGCTCCAGCCTGTCCTTTCTGCTTCCCCCGGCAATAATCCTGAGTCTGTCCCCTAAGATTCCCTGTAGGTGGGATGCAAAAAAGCATCCGATGGCCCCCAGCCCAATAAGCGACACTGTTTTGATCGTTTTCCTTTGATTCATATCATAACCTTCTTTCTGTCTATACTTTGATACTGCGCTGAAGAGCCAGGGAGTAGATCATACGCTCCTTCACCCTTTTCCCGGTCAGCTGGGTCAAAGCCCGCTCATAGTAATCCAGCTGGACCCGGTAGCGCTCAGCCAGCATAGCCGCCCCCTGCTCCCTGTCATTTCCCGGAACCCGGTCCGTCTTATAATCGATCAGCACCAGTCCGTCCGGTTCATCCAGGTAGGCATCGATGATCCCCTGGATCAGCACCAGTTCATCTGAATCCCCCCGGTCCATTTCCCTGGCCGGGATACCGATGATAAACTGCTGCTCCTTGTGGATCCTTCCCTCTTCCTGTGCTTTTGCCATACGTTTTCCCAGCGGGCTTTTGAGAAAGGCCCATATATCCCGCCCGTTGATCAGTTCCCTGGACTCCTGATCCAGGTATCCCTTTTCCACCAGCGCCTCCAGGGCCTGCTCCGTCTCCTCCAGGCTTTGGATATGGATAAAGGAAATGTGTTCCAGGGCGGCGTGATAAGCGGTTCCCCTGAGTGCTCCCCTGCCGGATGAACCGGACATCTCCCTTTCCGGCTCTGCCAGCGCTTCCAGCACAGCGCCCTCCGTGTCCGTGCCGGATGTGCCGATTGCCTCCGGGGCCCGTCCGATCTGGCTCTGCTTTTTAAGTTCGGACACGGAAATCATGGCATACAGCCCGGTATCATCCATATGGGGATATCTGTAGTTCACTGCCTGTTCCAGTTTTTCCCCCGCCTCTTTGTCGTATATCCTGGCGCTATCCACGGCCAGCAGATCCTCCTTGGTCATCCGCCTCATAACCTGGCGGCCGACCTCCTCTCCGATCAGCTCCCTAACCTGGACACAGGTCACTTCCAAGTGGGACTTTGGCACGGCAGGGCAGGCCATAAGGACCCAGTCCAGATAGGAACCGGCTGTGGCCAGCACCGTATAGGGAATCTGTCCCCCCACTGCCATGGAGTCCTTCCATTTGGAGCATTTATTTTCAAGGGACTTGTCCGAAGCTGTCATGATCAGCTTTTCCTTTGCCCTGGTCATGGCCACGTACAGGACTCTCAGCTCCTCACCCATGGTCTCCAGTTCCATACGCCGTTTCAGGGCCTGTTTCTTGAGGGTAGGCGCCTTCACCCGAAGGTCCAGGTCCAGATGGTCAGCCGCCACTCCCAGATCCGCATCCAGCAGTATCCTGCCGTAAGCATCCTGTTTATTAAACCGCTTGCCCATGCCGGCCAGGAACACCACAGGAAACTCCAGTCCCTTACTCTTATGAATGCTCATAATGCGGACCGTACGGTCCTGTTCACCTGCCACACTGGCCTCGCCAAAGTCCGTATCATATTTTTTCAGCTTCTCAATATAGCGCACAAAATGGAACAGCCCCTTATAACTGGTGGCTTCATAGGCAGCTGCCTTTTCCACCAGCATATCCAGGTTTCCCCTTCTGGTCTCTCCCGCAGGCATGGCGGATACATAGTCGTAATATCCGCTTTTTCTGTACACACGGTACAGCAGCTCATGGATGGGTAGATGTCTGGCCTCACTGCGCAGCTCACCGAGAAGCTCCCGCAGATAAGCCAGCTTTTTCCTGATGGAGGCAGCGGCTGTTTCAGGTACAGTTCCGGGATGTTCCCATTCCTCATCCATCCACAAGGTCCAGGCGCCATAAACACCCCGGTCCTGCCCTTTTTTGCTGTTCTTTTTGTAGGCTGCCATCATCCACGCCATCTCTTCATCATCCATTCCCACAATGGACGAGCGCATTACGGCCGCCAGGGGTATATCCTGCATAGGATTGTCGATCACGGACAGCAGACTCAACACGGTCTCCACTTCCACCGTGTTAAAATATCCGGTCCTGGTCTGGGCGCTGGCAGGTATGCCCTCGTTCATCAGAACATTTACAAACACCTCGGACCAGCCGGTCATGCTGCGAAGAAGGATGACCATATCCCCCAGCCGTGCCCTGCGGTATGTCTCCTTTGTTTTATCCCAGACCAGGAGCCCCTTTTCCTCACTTACCAGCTCCCGGATGCGCTTTGCGATCATCCTGGCCTCCAGTTCCCTGGCAGTGTAGTCCAGGGCATCCTCGTCCAGCTGCTTTAAGGCTTCCGCTCCCGTATCCACCATCAGCAGCTCCGTGGGCGTGCCGGCTGACAGGGAAATGCCTTCCTTCCGCTTCAGGGTTTCATCCACATTCTCCCCGCCCACTTCCTGGAAAGATGCTCCGGGATAAAGAGCCGTATCCTTTGTGTAGGTGATCCCGCCCAGATTCTTGGTCATAATCTGGTAAAATATATCATTGACACTGGTGAGAACGGATTCCCTGCTTCGGAAATTCTGCTGAAGTTCGATCATCTGGTAAGGACCATCCTCCGCTGAATAGCTTCCATATTTTTCCATAAACAGTTCCGGCCTGGCAAGGCGGAACCTGTAAATGCTCTGCTTCACATCCCCCACCATAAACACATTGGGATGCCCGAACCGCTCCCTGGATATGCTGGTAATCAGGGCCTCCTGAACATAGTTGCTGTCCTGGTACTCGTCCACCAGGATCTCCTCAAACTGGCGGCTCAGCTCATCTGCTGCCGGGGACGGGCGGCGTTCCTTGTTTTCCTGCTCCTGCGCCTCCTCCGGCGCCTTCTCCAGCAGCACCTCCAGAGCCAAATGCTCCAGGTCATTAAAGTCCAGGACATTCCGCTCCCGTTTGGCTGCCCGGTACGCTTCATCGAACATTCCCGTAAGGTTTAAAAGCTCCGCGATGACTGTCTTGGTCCCCCGGATGCTCTCCACCACCTCCGCCGGGCTCTGGGCTCCGTACAGGTCCCTGCATTTTCCCACTGCCTTTTTCACCCGGTCCCTGCATGCAGTGACAAACGCTTTCTTTTCCCCGTCAATATCCTTGCTGCGTATGGATGCCAGGCGGTCAAAGTTCATGTTTTTAAGGCTCTGGTACAGGGCCTCAAAATTCCCCTGGGACGCAGCCTGTTCAATGGCCTCCAGCTTTCCCACATCACTGAGCAGCATGGGCTCGTATGCCTGTGGTCCGTTCTCTTCCCCGCACACTGAAAGGGCGGACCTAAGCTGTGCCGAAAGCTCCTCCATCTGCCGGGCCGTGTCCTGGAACAGGAACTGCATCCAGGGACTCTGCTCCATTTCCTCCAGGTTTCCCTCCTCCAGTTCAGCCCTGCAGTTGAGCAGCCATTCCCCCGGCCATGGATGGCTCTGGGAGAACTGCCATGCCTGGAGGATCACATCCTCGATTCCCCGGTCCGACTTACCCCGTCCAAAATGCTCCACGAATCCGGCAAATTCCTCCCTGCCTTCCTCATAGCATGCTTCCAGCATTTCCCCCAGAACATCGCTTTTTAACAGGGCCAGCTCCCCCTCATCTCCGATACGGAAAGCGGGATCTATATCCAGACTGTTAAAATGGTTCCGTATGATATTCAGGCAGAAGCTGTCAATGGTGGTGATCATTGCCTGGGGGATCAGGGCTGCCTGAAGCCACAAATGCTCGTCCTCAGGCCGCTCCTTCAGCTTCTGCTCCACGGCCGCTCCGATCCGCTCCCGCATCTCTGCCGCGGCTGCGTTGGTAAAGGTCATTACCAGCAACTGGTCAATATCCAGAGGGTGCTCCCCCTCACTGATCATCCGGATAATGCGCTCCACAAGGACCGCCGTCTTTCCGCTTCCTGCCGCTGCAGACACCAGCAGATTGCGGTTCCTGCTTTCAATCACTTTTTGCTGCTTTTCAGTCCATCTCACTGCCATCCTGTTCCTCTTTCCTGTCCGGCGATATCTCCGCCCAGATCTCCTCGGGCTTTAACCCCTTCAGTCTCCTGTATCCATATCCCGCCGTCTTGGTGTCAAAGCCGCACACCGCATGGTAAGGACAGTAATCGCAGGCAGTCCTGTCCGCCTGCTTACTGGGTTTAAGCTCCACATTCCCCTTAAGGATATCCTGCCCTGCTTCCTTCAGCTTTCGGTTCACAAACCGCCTTAAATCCTCAAACCGCCTGGTACTGGCCACGGATGACCGGCTCTCCTGCACATACCCGTCCTTGATGGCGACCGGTATCACATCTGATTCTTTCCGGATCTCCCTGTCCAAATGATTGATAATATCCAGCTGGCTGTTCACCAGACCGTTCATCCTCAGCTGACGCAGAATCTGCTTTTCAATCTCCTCCGCCGTCATTCCCTCCTGCTTGTCAGCCAGGGGATCGTTGATATGGTAATAGAAGATCCCGGCAGGGACCACTTCCTTTCCCGGATGATTCCTCTCCTCCATCTCCATGGCCGCGTCCATATAGACCACCAGCTGAAGCTGGAGTCCATAGTACAGCGCTGCCAGGTCAAAGGCAGTGGTGCCTGATTTGTAGTCAATAATCTTCACATACACATGCTCCTCATCCTCACACAGGTCCATCCGGTCGATGCGCCCCCGAAGCTGCAGTTCCTCATCCTCGGACAATCCGATGCGCATTGCTTTCAGGTTGTCAATGGAGGAAAAGGACACCTCAAAGCCAACCGGCTCAAAATCGCCTTTTTTTACCTGCTCTGCCAGGGCCCAGATGGTCCTGTCCGTGATCCGCTCGATCCTTCCGGCCAGATAGGCGTTGCGGGCTGAGTTCTGCATAATGGTGTTGCCGTATTCCTCCGTCACCTGGGACACGCATTCCTGCACCAGCCTCCTCCTGGCTTCCTCCGTCAGATTCCTCCAGTCCTGTCCGCTGTTCTTCATGACCTCAAAGCAGCGGTCAATGGACTGATGGAACAGGTTTCCCATGTCCACGGCCTCCAGCTCATACTCCTGGCGTTCCATCAGTTCCAGGCCGTATTTAAGGAAATGTGCATAGGCGCAGGAGGCAAACTGTTCCAGCCTGGTAACACTGCCCTGAAGGCTCTGGCCGTAAAGCGCCCTGGCCGCTGCCCTGCCTATCCCCCTCTCCTCATAGGAGTAAAAGGCAGCTTCCACCAGCTGTTTTACCTGTTCCCTGTGCTCTTTGGAGCAGTAAAAATATCTGTACAGTTCCAGAAAAGCGGCTTCCTCCCCGGTCCGTTCCTGCGGGTTTTCCCCCTGGCCCCCCTCCTTGTCTTCCCGCATCTTCCTCAGTCCCCTGATCAGATGTTCCCGGCCATCCTGCACGGTACGCACCGGCCACTCCACAGCGCTCTCATCCAGGGCCTCCAGTTTTGGAAACAGCTTTTCCACTTCACCGATCAGGCTGGAAGGCCTCTGGCTTTTGCCGTCTGCAGACATGCCTGCAAAGGTGAGAACAAGGCTCAGGGACGGCTTGGCCATCATAAGGTAGAGATAGAACTTCTGGATGCATCCATCCTCCCTGGACGTGGGCGCCAGTTCCATGTCCAATGCCTTAAACGCCTCCCTGTCCCTGTCTGAGAGAAGGCTTCCTCCGCTCTTTCTCTGCGGTACGATCCCCTCATTGACCCCCACAAAAAACAGTACCTTCACTGCCTCCAGGCGGCTTCTTGTAATGTCCCCCACCATCACCTGGTCTATGGTGGCCGGGATCACGCCTACTTTGATCTCCTCAAAGCCGGCATCCAATATCTGGGAATAATTTTTCCGATCCGCCTTCTCTGCGCCCAGAAGTCCTTCCAGTCGTCCAAACAGTTCCAGGACCATATCATATACCTGGCCGTATTCCCTGGCCAGATTCTCATCTCCGGGCATTCCCCTGTCCAGGAAAAACTCCTTGTAATCCTCCAGCTTTTCCTTAAGTTCCATGCGCTCCAGAAATTCCCTGAGGGCCGCTGTCACAGATGCAACCGTGGCGCCTTCCTCCTGGAAAGCCTCCCGCAGGGGACGCAGGGGTTCAAGGATCCACCGGCGGTATGCGTTCAGCTCCTTTAGATTCAGCTTTTCACTGCCCCTGTACTGCTTTTCCCACTGGGATTCCCAGCGTTTCCATCCCCGGATGCCCAGGGCTCTTACATAATTTTCCAGCCGATCTGTCATCTGTTCTACCTGGTCACGGGAACCATCAAACTCCTGGTCATTGTCAGACTTCTGAACGTCATCTAATTCCCGGTCATCCCATCCCTTCCTGGAATAGATCAGCCCTGTTTTCAGATACCGGAACACACTTTCATAGGAAAAGTCCCTGACCGTTTCCAGGGCTGCCCGGATCAGTTCTACCAGCGGATTCTCCATGATGCTCTTTTTATCATCCAGAAAATAGGGGATACCGGCATTATCAAACTGGTGAGCCAGCTCCCTTCCATAGGAGGACAAATCACCGGTGATCACAGCCGCGTCCCGGTAACGCATGCCTTTTTCCTGGACCATCTCCTGGATGCGGCTGCACACATAGGCTGCTTCCCCTGCAGGCCCCTGCCCCCTGTACAGCACAATGCGCTCCACCGGATCATTCCAGGAATTTCCATTGTACCGGTACAGGTTCTGTTCCAGGAAATCCAGCTCCGGGCTGTCCTTAAACCGCACCCCGGGCCGTTTGCCGCAGACCACGTCCTGCTTTTTTTCTATATCATGACGCAGCGCCATGTCTGCCAGGCGGCACACGGTATGTTTTCCCATGTAAAACAGATGCTGAATGCTCCCCTCCTTATAGGCGTTGGCCCTGGGGTCAATGGTCACGGAACACAGCACATCCCTGGCATAAAGGAGGAAAAGCTCCACAAGCCTGTACTGCACCGGTGTAAAGCCCGTGTATCCGTCCAGCAGTATGACACTGTCTTGCAGCGTCTTCCAGCGGGGAAGTTCCCTGCACAGGATATCCAGTATCTCCTCGGCCGTGATATAATGCTCTTCAATATACTCCTTAAACCCGCTGTAGATCACCTCCAGGTCCTCCAGCTTCTGCTCCAGAAGGGGACTGTTAGCCTCCTTCATCACCTGTCTGAGCATGGGAGGAGTGATCCCATACTGGTAAAGCTCGGATATCTGGGATTTCAGCTGATTGATAAATCCGGCCTGTTCCAGATGGTGGCCGTACATGCCAAGCTCTTTTCTCTTTATGCCTGCCACCTTGCGGATGACCATGGATTTGCCCATATCATCCAGGACCACGGGAAGATGGATCCCCAGGTCCTCGAATACCCTGTAGGCCAGACGCTTAAAGCTTAAGATGTCGATATTCATAACCCCGTGCCTGGGGTGAAGCCGTATGATCTCCTTCTGGGTCTGCATGGTAAACTGCTCCGGCACCACCACCAGGTACTGTATATCCGGGTGGGCCATGGATTCCCTTATGGCTGTCTCATACAGATATCTTGTTTTGCCGGATCCGGCCCCTCCTAATATGAACTGTAATGCCACTTTTTTATCTCTCCTCTCATATTTCCCCCTGTACCATCATAAGCTTTAACAAACTATCTTAGAGGTCCTGACTATGAGCTCTAAAACCAAAATTGTGGTGCTTCGGATGAAAGAGATCATCTACACTGCAATCTTCGTAGGCCTTGCTATCCTTTTGATCACTCTCTGTTTCATCATGTTCCGCCCCAAAAAGGACGCCGCTGCTGTCTCTGCCAATGTCATCAGCTATGTCCCCGGCGTGTACAGCGCGGCACTGACTCTGGGCAGCGAAAATGTGAACGTGGAAGTAACCGTGGATGCCGACCGCATTAACTCCATTGACCTGGTTCCCTTAAGTGAAGCTGTCACCACCATGTATCCCCTGATGCAGCCCACCCTGGATGATCTGGCAAGTCAGATTGTAAGCACCCAGTCCACAGAGAACCTTACATATCCAAGCGCATCCCGCTATACCTCTACCGCACTTTTAAACGCCATCAATACGGCTCTGGACAAAGCAAAGGTAGATTAGCAGGCAAAAAAACAGCATCCTGAATATTGCAAAAAGCCGCTGCCCCAAACTTCAGGGGCAGCAGCCCTCTTTTGCTGTCAACTTTCCTTACGGAATTTTTTACTTTTGAAAACATATACATGGGCCACCAGGGTGGCTGCAAACAGGACCAGCAGAGCCATCTCCACCTGCCTGGGCAGACGGTTCATGCCCACTCCAAAGCTGCAGGCGGCATCGATGAGGAAGATCCACTTCTCAGCCCCGTACACCTTATCCAGATCATAATCTTCTTTCTTCGTGGATCCCACAAACATGAGGAAATCATTCCCTGTGAACAGATCGATCCCCTCTGCCAGGCACAGGGCCCCCATAAACATAAACAATAAATCCATTCTCTTTACCCTTGCGCTTTCGCGGTATCTGTATCCTTCTGCTCCACAAACCTGCGGATATTGGAAGCATTGGCAAACTTCTGGATGATACCGTCCCTGACGATCACCAGCGTGGGAGCCTGCATGATTCCAAATTTCTCCGCCAGTTCAGGGCGCTCCTCGGCATCCACCACCTGGTAGTCCCATCCCTTCAGAAATTCCTTGGCCGACCTGCAGTTTGGACATGTCTTGGTTGTAAACAGATACAGCTGAGCCGGAGCAGATGCCTTCTCGGACTTCACCTGACCGGGCTGAGCCGGCTTTACAGCGCTCTCCGCCACGATCCTGGACACTCCGTGTTTTAACTTGGAACGGCCGATATCATAGGAGGTGCGGTCCTTGTATTCCTGTGTCTTGCCCTCGTTCCAGTTCTGGACCGGACGGTAGTACCCCGTGATCCTGCTGTAAACTTCCGCCTTCCCGCCGCAGATCGGACAGGTGAAATGTTCACCGATCAGGTATCCATGGCTCTTGCAGATAGAGTAAGTCGGTGACATGGTATAGTAAGGCAGCTTATAATTCTCGGCAATGGTGCGCACCAGGTTCGCTGCGGCTTTCCAGTCAGGCAGCTTCTCCCCCAGGAATGCATGGAATACGGTGCCGGATGTGTACAGGGGCTGAAGTTCATCCTGGATATCCAGGGCATCGAATACATCCGCGGTATAGTTCACTGGCAGATGGGAGCTGTTGGTGTAGTAAGGGGTCTCACCCTCCCCGCCGGCTGTGATGATCTCCGGATAACGCGCCCTGTCGTGCTTAGCCAGGCGGTAGGAGGTGGACTCCGCCGGTGTGGCCTCCAGGTTATACAGGTCTCCGTACATCTCCTGGTAATCGGACAGACGCTCCCTCATATGGTTCAGCACATCCTGGGTAAACTTCTGGCATTCTCTGCTGGTAAGATCCTTTCTCACCCATTTGGCATTCAGTCCGGCTTCGTTCATGCCGATCAGTCCAATGGTGGAGAAGTGGTTCTCAAAGGTCCCCAGATATCTTCTGGTGTACGGGTAAAGTCCCTGGTTCAGCAGCTTGGTGATCACCTGGCGCTTTGTCTTCAGGGAGCGGGCGGATATATCCATCATATGATCCAGCTTCTCATAGAAATCAGCCTCGTCCTTGGCCAGGTAAGCGATCCTGGGCATATTGATGGTGACCACGCCCACGGAACCGGTGCTCTCGCCGGACCCAAAGAATCCGCCGGTCTTCTTGCGCAGTTCACGCAGATCCAGACGAAGACGGCAGCACATGCTGCGCACATCGCTTGGCTCCATATCGCTGTTAATATAATTGGAAAAATAAGGTGTTCCATATTTGGAGGTCATCTCAAAGAGAAGTTTGTTGTTCTCTGTCTCCGACCAGTCAAAATCCCTTGTAATGGAGTAGGTGGGTATGGGATACTGGAATCCTCGTCCGTTGGCATCTCCCTCTACCATGGTCTCAATAAAGGCCTTGTTGATCATATCCATCTCGGCCTTGCAGTCCTTGTACTTAAAGTCCATCTCCCTGCCGCCCACAATGGCATTCAGCTCCGCCATATCATTGGGTACGGTCCAGTCCAGGGTAATATTGGAAAAGGGAGCCTGGGTGCCCCAGCGGCTGGGGGTGTTCACGCCATAGATAAAGGATTCAATACACTTCTTTACCTCCGGATAGCTTAAATTATCTACTTTTACAAAAGGAGCAAGATATGTATCAAAGGAGGAAAATGCCTGGGCTCCCGCCCATTCATTCTGCATAATGCCCAGGAAGTTGACCATCTGGTTGCACAGCACGGATAAATGCTTTGCAGGGGATGAGGTGATCTTTCCTGTGATCCCGCCCAGTCCCTCCATCAGAAGCTGTTTTAGGGACCAGCCCGCACAGTATCCGGTGAGCATGGACAGATCGTGAAGATGGATGTCCGCATTGCGGTGGGCATCGGCGATCTCCTGGTCATAGATCTCACTGAGCCAGTAATTGGCGGTGACGGCGCCGGAGTTGCTCAGAATAAGACCGCCCACTGAGTATGTAACCGTGGAGTTCTCCTTTACACGCCAGTCTTCCACCTTTACGTAGCTGTTGACCACGTCCTTGTAATCCAGGATGGTGCTGTTCATGTTGCGTATCTTTTCTCTCTGTTTTCTATATAAAATGTAGGCCTTGGCCACATCTGTATACCCGGTCTGCTCAAGGACATGCTCCACACTGTCCTGGATCTCCTCAACGGAAATCCTGCCGTCCTTCATCTTATTCTGAAAATCCGCAGTTACCCT
Source organism: Clostridium sp. FS41 (assembly GCF_000954015.1). Taxonomy (NCBI): domain Bacteria; kingdom Bacillati; phylum Bacillota; class Clostridia; order Eubacteriales; family Clostridiaceae; genus Clostridium; species Clostridium sp. FS41. The sequence goes on along the minus strand of NZ_JYHN01000025.1, from coordinate 93,608 downwards.
TAATGACAGCAGCTCCAGAATCTCATTATTGTAATCCTTCTTTGTTGCCTTGAATGCTTTTTTGATCGCTTCCGTGATCTTGTTCAGACTGAACTCCGCAATCTCCCCATCCCTCTTTGTTACCTGAATCATACCACTTACTCCTTTCAAACCCTCACTACTGCCTCCCGGCTCAAATAGCCCATTCCACAGTGCCTGACGCCAAATCAGGAGGCATTAACTGAAAATATACGGCCCGCCCCAACCGGAGCGAGCTACGAACTCATTATAGCAGACCGCAAGGAAAAACACAATATCTATGCATAACTTTTTGCATCAAACTAGATATTGTGTCTTATTACCTGTACTTATAACTATTTTATCAAATCCCCGCAAAGCCTTATTCCGCCTGCCTTTGCGGCACAGGGCCGTCCATGGGGGGCGTTTTAAAAATGCGATCCGGGAACTCAGTCGGAATAAAGTCCCGCAAAAAGTTCTGCGGGCACATATGCTTTGACAGCAATGCCGTCATCTCTGTATTCCTCTTCCAGCAGCTGTCCGTATTTGCGGATGGTCTGGATGCGCCCGGCCTGGGAGTAGGCATATACCTTTTCCAGAAGGACGCGCCTGCTTCTGATAATGGTCAGAAATATTTTCTCCAGCTCATCCAGCCCTTCTCCGGTTTTAGCCGAGATCCTCACCTGGTAGTCTGAGGAAAAATCTCTTGGAACCTGCTGCAGGGGCTGTCCCTCCGATTCCATTTCCCTGAACCGGTCCGTCTTGTTAAACACGGTCACAACCGTTTTGTCCACGATCTCCAGCTCCCGAAGCGTCTCCTTGACCACATGCATCTGCATGTCCATCTGGGGATTGGCGCAGTCCACCACATGAAGGATGATATCGCTGTAGCGCGCCTCCTCCAGGGTGCTCTTAAACGCCTCGATCAGATGGTGGGGAAGCTTGCGTATAAAGCCCACCGTATCGGTTAAAAGGATCTGCTGCCCGTCCTCCAGATAAAAGCTTCTGGTGGTGGGATCCAGGGTGGCAAACAGCTTATCCTCCGCCAATATGCCCGCTCCTGTAAGGCGGTTTAACAGAGTGGACTTTCCCGCGTTGGTATAGCCCACAATGGCGGCTGTGAGGGCGAAATTCTTCTCCCGCTGCTGCCTGGTCACTTCCCTGTGCCGCTTTACATCCTCCAACTCTTCCTTCAGCTGCCCGATCCTCTGGTGGATCAGACGCCGGTCTGTTTCCAGCTTTTTCTCTCCCGGTCCCCTGGTCCCGATCCCGCCGCCCAGACGTGACAGGGAGTTGCGCATTCCAACCAGGCGGACGGCCCTGTATTTTAACTGGGCCAGTTCCACCTGGATCTTTCCCTCCCTTGTGTTGGCCCGGGCCGCAAAAATATCCAGGATGACCATGGTCCTGTCCATCACCTTGGTGTCCAGGGCATCCTCCAGGTTCCTCAGCTGCGCGGGTGAAAGTTCATCATCACAGACCACGCCCGTGGCGCCAAGTTCCCAGATCAGGTCCCTTACCTCATCGATCTTGCCCTTGCCAAGATACGTGCCCGGATGGACCCTTTCCCGGTTCTGCGTCACTCTGGCAATGGTCACGGCCCCTGCCGTGGCTGCCAGTTCCTCCAGCTCGTCCAGGGATGCCTCTGTGTGGTCCTCCTCCCCGGTGCTCACCGCTATCAGTATTACCTTTTCCTGTAATTCCTTTAAATCGATCAAATCTGCCATCCTATCTTGTTTTCAGGAACGCGATCTCGTGTTCCGCATCTTCATTGGAGCCAAAGGCGGTTACGTACTCCTCAAACAGCTCCAGGGCCTTCTGGTATTGGTTTAAGTATTCGTAGGCCACGGCCCTGTTATACGTCAGTTCCTTTAAAAGAGCCATATCTGAGGACGCATCCTCGGGCAGGGCTGCCGCTGCCTGGACCGCGGATGTCCCGGTGCCCAGCTCATATCCGGTCACCAGCGTTTCATACCCCTGCTCAAATGAATCAAGAGCACCCTGGTAGTCCTCCTCAGCCATCTGGCAAAGGCCCATCTGGTTATAAATCTGCCCATGCTTCATCCCTTCCTTCAGTGCATCCTGGTAAAAGCCCATGGCCTTTTCGTATTCTTTTGCATCCACATATGCCCCGCCTGCCGCCACCAGCGCTTCCATCTTTCCGGCCGATGCCTTTGCATCCTTTTCCAGAGCCGCTCCCGCCTGGTATTTTGCAACGGCATTTTCCGTATCCCCCATCTGGGAATAGCACATGCTCTGTGCATACAGATAGGAGGCTGTGGATGGCTCCATCTCTAAAAGCAGGTCATAGGTGTGGATGGACGCCTCATAATCCCGGAGCTTATACTCTGCCTCCGCCCTGTACATCAGGACATCGCTGTTAAATCCTTTGGATCTCTTGCCCGACTTTTCCAGGGCCGCGTCAAAGTCCTCAATGGCTCCCGCGTAATCCCCAGAAGCCATCTTCTGGGTTCCCTCCTGGCGCATCTGCCGCTTCTTGGAAGAAGCCACGGAGGAAACCGCCCGGAACGTACCCACGGCGATCAGACCAATGAGAAGGACGCATACCGCCCAGGCAATGACCGCCTTCATCACCCTTATCCTCCTGCGCTTCCTCCTCTTTGCATTGCTGCCCGGCTTTCCCGCCCCCTGGTAATATCCGTTTCCCTGGGGCCTGCGTCCGCTGTAATTTCCCCGTCTTCCCCGATTTGCCATATTCACCTACCTCGCATCCGTGCTTCCAAACCCGCCGTTGCGTGAGTCTTTGCAATCATCATCCACAGTGATCCCAAAGGGAAGAAAGATCCCCTGGGCAAATCCGGTCCCGGCTGAAAGTTCCACGGTCCTGCCCTCATTGGTGTCATTGGTCATCTTGACAAACATATGCCCCTGGTTGTCCGAATAAAAATAATCGCTGTCAATAATTCCCACCGTATTATTCAGCTGCAGGCGGAATTTAAAGCCCAGGCTGCTCCGCGGAAAGATCTGAAGCACCCATCCCTCCTCCATCTGGGCACGCACGCCGGTTGGGATCTTAAGCGTCTCCCCCGGCTTTAAGTTCACTGCCACCGGCGTAAAGAAGTCATATCCCGCAGAGCCTGACGTGGCGCGGCGGGGAAGCCTGATATCCTCATAGATCTCCCTGATCCGCTCCGCCGGTGTGTCCGGAAATGTATCAGCCCAGTCAGCCTGGAACTGTTCAAAACTTACTTTATAAAATTTAGCGATTCTCTGCATGATGCCTCCTGTTTTATATTTCATGAATAAAATGTCCTTATCAGTCTATCATAATCCCATGGATTTTTCTACTTTATTTTTCCATGCTTCAGTATTAGAATCCCCTACTTATATAAATTCATTTACAATGAGATGGATACTTCATTTTTAGAAGTATACGATACTGACATAATAGAGGGAACTTCATGAAAATCTCGTATAACTCTGAACCGAGAAAGAATCTCATCGGCGAGCAGATTTGCAGACTGCGCAAAGAAAGGCACCTGTCGCAGCGGTCCCTGGCAGCAAAGCTGCAGGTCCTTGGATACAGTTTCAGTGAGCTTACCATTTTAAGAATTGAAAAAGGCCAAAGGCTTGTCACTGACATTGAACTGAAGATACTCTGCAACTACTTCAACGTCAAACCAAATCAGATGCTGGGATTCGATGATTGATGCCGGTCCTTGTTACTGTTATTAAATTGTGCGGCCATATTCACTATATAATGCATAATTTATACATTGTTTTTCAGCCTAATGTTTTTTTCACCGCTAGGATACAATAATACAAAAGATTTCCTAGAATTCAGACAATGGTGGTGAGAACATGAGTTTTGAGCTGGAACGCATTGAAGAACTTTGCCAGGAACGCGGATGGAGTCATTACCGCCTGGCCATTGAGATGGATACATCCCCTAACAACATAGGCAACCTGTTCCGGCGCACAACGGTTCCCAGCATTCCTACCATCAGGCGTATCTGCGATGTGATGGGGATTACCATTGCCCAGTTTTACAGCACGGACGGTGTGCAGATGACCCTGAACCCGCAGCAGAAACGGGTGCTGGACCTGTACGATAAGCTGGACCAGACGGACAAACTGAGGGCCGAGGCTTACATGGAGGGCCTGTCAGCCAAGGATCAGTCCCATTAGAACAGACACGTGCGCCGCCGGGCGCACCACCCAATAAGGCATGGCTCCGGTTCCCACCAAAGCCATGCCTTAAATTTATATTACCTTATTTGTAACTGTTCAGGACATCCTATTTTCCCGCGGTCCGGAACTGTTACCTTTATTTTAAAGCACCTTCATCAGGGCTAGGATCATAAGCAGTACCCCGCTGATCCAGGACAAGTCGCATTTCCATTTGGACGCCACTTTACCGCCCAGCCACAGTCCGGCATACATCATGCAGACGCCCACTACAAAGGACAACCCCAGGGTGGCGCCTGTGGGGAGGTTCAAAAAAGCGGCCATGGTCCCCGCCACCAGGCTGTCGATGGACATTGCCAGGGCAAGAAAAACAGTCTCCTTCCATCCAAGTGAAAGGGATCCGTCCACATCCGCCGCCATGGGATCCCCGTATATACTCACAATCACCTTTAGCCCGGAAAGGTTAAAACTCAGGTTTCTCCTGATATGGCAGTTGCGGTTGATAAACGCTTTGATGCTGTAATCCAGGAGCTTGACAAATCCCAGGGCAAACAGGCATACAAAGCAGATGATCTTGGTAAGATCCTCAGGCATAAAGGCATCTATCAGACTCCCCATCCCCAGGGCCAGGCCCAGACAGCCGCTGCAGATCCCATTGAGCAGCGCCACCTTTCCCCATGTGACATGGACCCGGTTTGCACCATAGGCCAGGCTTGCCACAAAGGTATCTGTACAGAGAGCAAATACTAAAATCAGACTTCCAAACATGATCTCATCTTTTTCTTTTTATTTTATTATATTCCTCAAGTCCATGTTTGGGAATCTCACTTCCTCACTCTTCTTTTGTGGCAGCCGCCTCCTCCAGGGCCGACAGCCCTGTCTCCTCCAGCTTAAGCTGCAGCTCTTCCTCCACCTGTGCCTTGATCTCCGCTTCCTGTTCCGGGTTTATGTCAGGCAGGTCCTGGACTGAACCGACCCCAAACCGTCTTAAGAATTCCTCCGTGGTGGCAAACAGTGCCGGCCGGCCCGGGGCATCCAGGCGGCCCACCTCATACACCAGATTATACTCCACCAGACGGTTCACCGCATGATCCGACTTTACGCCCCTTATCTTCTCTATCTCCATCTTAGTCACCGGCTGTTTATAGGCAATGATGGAAAGAGTTTCCAGCACTACCTCGGTCAGTACCTGCTTTTTGGGCGTGGCGGCTACCCGGATCAGGTTTTCATAATAGTCGGATTTGGTGCACATCTGGTAGCTGTCCTCCAGCTGGGTGATCTCCATCCCGCCTTTGGATCTTCGGTACCGCTCCATCAGACGCTCCACCGCCCGTTTTGCCACTGCCTGATCCTGGCCGATGGCCACTGCCAGCCGGCGCAGCTCCACTGAATTTCCCATGGTAAAAAGAACAGCTTCAATAATGGCTTCCTGCTCTTTTTCATTCTCAGTGGGCGGAAAGGTAAACTCCATCTGTTCCGGCCCTTCCTGGGGCTGCGCGCCTCCATCCCTGCCGGCAGTGGCCGCTCCCGTACCCGCTGTGCTGATCGTCTTGCCGGCCTTTGTCTTAAGGCTCCCTGCAGCTGCTTCCAATGCTTCCACTTTATCCTTCTTGCTCATCATTCACCCATCCACTTATCATTAAAAATCGTCCATTCCCTCCAGGTCCAGATCCATGTCCCCGTCATCCTGATCCAGGGCCTCTATCTCCATATCCCCGAAGGTTTCTTCCTGCTTCAGCTGGATCTTGCCGATCTTCATCAGTTCCAATACGGCCAGGAAGGTGACCACCACTTCCAGCTTGTCCCCCTGCCCTTCCAGTAGCTGCCTGAAGCTGAAATGCCTCCTGCCTTTTGCAAAGGTGAGAAGCTGACCGATCTTCTGCTCCAGACTGACCGGCTCCCTTTTTATAGTACCGAAATTGCTTCTGATGGGGTCGATCTTATCCTCCTTGCGCTTCATCACCTGCTCAAAGATCCTCTGGAGCTTGGCCAGAGTGAGACCGTCCAGCAGTCGGTCCAGATCCACGGGCGGCTCATATTTTGCCACCTCAGGCGGCAGGGTGGAGGGCTTATACAAATGCTTCTGAGCCCCATCCTCCCGGTCGGCCAGTTCGTCCGCCATCAGCCTGTACCGCTTATATTCCAATAACCGCTGTACCAGTTCAGCCCTGGGGTCGATCTCTTCCCCTTCCTCGTCCACTTCCTTGGGCAGCAGCATTTTCGCCTTGATGTCTAACAGCGTGGCTGCCATGACAAGGAACTCGCTGACCACGTTCAGGTCCTCCCGCTCCATATGGCGCACGTAATCCAGGTACTGGGCCGTAATATCCACAATGGGGATATCATATATATTTACCTTGTTCTTTTCAATGAGATGGAGCAGCAGGTCCAGAGGGCCCTCAAAATGCTCCAGCTTGTATGATATGGTCTCCATGTGTCCACCTGTTCCCATTTATTGCTGAATTGCAACTGTTCAGGACGGCTCATCTTTTTGACCGGAAAAGCCGTCCTGGACTGTAACGCTGAATTTTATATTATCACAAATCCCTCTCTGTTTACAAGGGTCCTGTTATTTCCGCTGTTTTTTAAGGTACACCACCACCAGCTGTGGCCGGTTGTTTAACCGGATATTGATGGAGTGGGTCCCCAGTCCCCGGCTCACCACCATCCGCTTTCCCTGCTGTTCAAAATCCCCGGCGCACCAGGGCAGAAAAAACTGGTACTGGGGCGTCATGACTCCTCCCAGCACGGGAATCCGTATGGTTCCCCCATGAAAATGACCTGCCAGGGTCAAATCGGCCCCCCAGGCCGCATAGTCCGCAAAGTAAAGAGGTGAGTGGGCCAGAAGGATCCTGAACCTGTCTTTTCCTTCCACATGGTCTGTCCGCCCCAGCTTCCGGTCCAGATATTCCTTTCCCATGGAGGGCATTTTCTGGTACAGGGCCTTCCGGTAATAGCGCTTGCCCAGATCGATCCCAGAAATCAGGACATCTGTTCCCAAAGCCGCGGTTTCATCCTCCAGGTACACCACTCCCATGCGTCTTAAAGCGCTTTTGTATTCCTCATACAGAGTTCCGTATACGTCCCGCTCCCAGGTCATACGGTTTTCGTGGTTGCCGTTTCCATAATAGACCGGATACCGGTCTGCCAGCTGCGAAATCAGTTTTATGGGGACGCCCACATCCCCCGTCCCCTTGCACACCATCATATCGCCGCCGCACAGGACGGCGTCCGGTTTTATGCCGCGGACCGCCTCCACCAGCTGGCAGTTGTCCTGCCCGAATTCATTGTTATGTAAATCCGACAAAAACACAAGGGTCCTGTCCTGATCCAGTTTATCTGATCCCATGGTCACTGCTTCCACGGAAAAATGTTTCTTCTCATATTCTGACAGGGCCAGGCAGGCGCAGCCCAGCCCGGCCATCCATGCTGCCGCTTCTTTCCACATATAATAGTTCTTCCTCTTAATACTCAAATGTTCCGTTTTTAAACAGACCGATGACATCGGACAGCACATCACACCGGGCTGCCAGCAGTCCGGATAGTTCCTCATCCGGCTCATCCTGGTCCGGCACCATCACGGGAAGGAACCCGCCCGCGAAGGCTGCCCTGATCCCGTTAAAGCTGTCCTCCAGTACCATACACTCCTTCGGATCTTCCCCCAGGGTGCCGGCTGCCAAAAGGAAGATCGCGGGATTTGGCTTCGCCTCCTCCACCATGTCTCCATATATGTAATGGTCAAAATATCCTTCCACCCCTGCACTTTTTACATTTCCCTGGGTCCACTCCCGTCCGCTGGCCGTGGCCACTGCGGTCTTTATATTATGGGACTTCAGGTATTCCAGCAGTTCCTTAAGCCCCGGCTTAACCGGCGCCCCGTTTTTTTTCACCCAGTGATAGGAATACAGCCGCTTTTCCTCGCATATGGAATCAAAATCAATGTCAGGGCCATACTGCCTGATGAACGCCTCTTTCACCTTATCCGGCTTCGTCCCCCTCAGATCCCTGAAAAAATCCTTTTCAAATGTTATATTGTGCTTTGCCGCCGCTGTCTCCCAGCCCTCAAGCACAAGCCGTTCCGTATCAAACATAAGACCATCCTGGTCAAATATGACCGCCTTTACTTTCTTTGCCATGGTTCATTCTCCTTTTGCTCCGGGCGCCTGTCATCATAAGGGACTGGACAGGCCACTGCCCAATGCCAGTCCCTTTGTCTATGATATTCCTCTATCATGTCTGCCGACATTATATCATCTGCACCCGGCTTTGTAAAATCAAATTTCGCGGGGGAATATGCGCCAGAGCGTGTTTGGATACGGTTCTAAGCCTTGAGGAACCAGGGTGAAAGCTCCTGCCCTGCAAAATATCCCTGGTCATGGTGGCAGACCGGACAGAACTGGGGCGGTTCTTCCCCTTCATAAATATAGCCGCAGTTGGTACAAACCCAGCTGTTCTTTTCCTGGCGGTCATAAAGCCTTCCCTCGCCTAACAGGCCGGCCAGATACTGAAAGCGTTCGCCGTGGGTCTTCTCAATATCCGCGATCATGCGGAAGGATGCTGCGATCTGGGCAAATCCCTCCTTTTCAGCAACCTCTGCAAAGGATTTGTACACCACATCATGCTCCTCATACTCATTGTGGGCAGCGGCATTCAACTGGGCCAGGGTATTTTCCTCCAGATCCACCGGATAACCTCCGTCAATGAATATGGTCTCCTTATCCAATGGCTTCAGATAGTTGTAAAAAATCTCGGCATGTTCCTTTTCCTGGTTTGCCGTGTATTTAAATACCATCTCCACCATGGGCATTTTCTGCTTTTTTGCCAGCCCTGCCGCAAAGGTGTAGCGGTTCCTTGCCTGGCTTTCGCCGGCAAATGCCCTCATCAGATTTTTTGCTGTTTCGCTTGTCTTAAAATCCGTCATAAAAATTCCTCCTTTTCTCAGTCGTGGTACCTGAATCTATGTTCACTCCTAACTATGCCCTGAAACCTTCTCTTTTATTCCCATTTTTACCAATCATTCTTGTAATTATAAGGCCCCCATGATATAATCCATTTATTGATAATAACGATTTAAGGAGGAGTACACTATGATCCGCTATGACCGCTTATGGGCCACCATGGAAGCACGTGGAATGACCCAGTACAGACTGATCAAACAGTACAGTTTCAGCGCCGGACAAATCGGCCGCCTGAAAAAGAACATGCACGTATCCACCCACACCCTTGACACCCTGTGCTCCATCCTGGAGTGCGATATCAGCGACATCATAGAGTATGTCCCCGATGAACTTCCCCAGCCAGAGGAAGTGCCGGCCGGCCAGAGCGCAGACACCCCGGATGATCGTGATCAGGCAGAGGGTCCCGGTCAGGAAGGGGATTATGACCAGGGAGAAGATTCCGGCCAGGGAGAGGATTCCGGCCAGGAGGACACGCCTCCGGCCAAGCAGAAAAGGTCCGATCCGGCCAAGGGTGACAAGCCTGAAGCGGCCAAGAACGACAAACCCAAAAAAGCAGGCAAGTCCAAAAAGGGCGAAAAGGGTGATAAAAAATCATCCAAAGACGGGAAAAAGGGAAAAGACAGCAAGAAAAACAAATAAACATTCAGCCATATCCGCAGGCGGTCCGAGAATTTTCACTCTCTTCAGACCGCCTGTTGTTTATTTTCCACCTTTTTGATGTATTGTCGGATTTACTTTCCACGGACAAATGCTAGAATTGAGATATGAGAAACAACTGTTGATAAAACAAAGAACTGTTGATCAAGCAAGAGAGGGAGGAGCGATTTAGAATGAGGAAGTTTCAGAAAGTATCAGCATGTATCATGGCAGTAGCCCTTGCAGCCACAGGCTGTTCCGGCGGCAGTACCGGCACAAAGGCACCGGCTGAGCCGGCCAAGACAGAGGCGGCCGGGGAGGCAAAAGCACAGGCGGCAAGCGGTGAAGCGGCCGGGGAAGAGGATCCCGTACTGGTGGTTTACACGGCCCGCAGCGAGGCCCTGAACAATGCTGTGATCCCTGAGTTTGAAAAGGATACGGGCATCAAAGTTGAAGTTGTGGTGGCAGGGACCGGCGAACTTCTTAAGAGGGCCCAGTCAGAAAAGGATAACCCTCTGGGCGATATCTTCTGGGTAGCTGACCAGACCATGCTCTCCGCTTCCAAGGACCTGTTCATGGAGTATGTCTCCTCCGAGGACGGCAACATGCTGGAGGCATTCCGCAATACCACCGGATATTTCACACCTGCATTTGCAGACCCAACGGTCATGATCGTAAACAAGGACTTAAAGGGCGACATGAAGATCGATGGCTTTGAGGATCTTCTAAATCCTGAGTTAAAGGGCAAGATCGCTTTCGGCGACCCTGTAAACTCCAGCTCCGCATTCCAGTCCTTACTGGCCATGCTTTACGGCATGGGAAAGGACGGCGATCCCCTGTCAGACCAGGCCTGGGATTATGTGGACCAGTTCATCGCCAACCTGGACGGCAAGATGTGCAACAGCTCCAGCCAGGTATACAAGGGCGTGGCCGAGGGCGAGTATGTGGTAGGGCTTACCTGGGAAGATCCGGCAGCCAACTATGTTAAGGAAGGCGCAGCTGTAGAGGTTGTATTCCCGGAAGAGGGAGCCATATTCCCCGGAGAGTCCGTACAGATCTTAAAAGACTGCAAACATCCGGAAAACGCCAAAAAATTTGTGGACTACATGCTGTCCGAAAAGATTCAGAACGCAGTGGGCTCCAACCTGACCGTCAGACCCCTTAGAAAGGACGCCAAGTTAGCTGACTATATGACACCACAGTCTGAAATTAAACTGTTTGATAATTATGATGAGGGATGGGTTGCTGAACACAAGACAGAAATCACCAATCTGTTCAGCGAGCACATGGAGACATCCATGGATTAATGATTCCCGTCTGTTAAAAGGACTGCCCTGGACCTGACCACCACTCTGCCGCGGTGCCGTACCATGTTTGCGGTACGGGACCGCGGCACCAACCGCCTCCCCCGGCGGGAGTCGGTCAGATATGGCAGTCCTTTTCTGTTCCCAAAATAAGCTTTTCTGTTCCCAAAATCAGGACAATATCCGCCCGGGCGGTCGGGAGAAAGCCGGACGGACGCTTAATATTAAGGAGGATTTACAGGTATGAGTGTAGCGATCAACATTGAAAATGTCATCAAACGTTTTGGCAAGGACACTATTATAAACGGCCTTTCCCTGGACGTGCGGCCCGGTGAATTTTTTACTCTTCTGGGCCCTTCCGGGTGCGGAAAGACCACTCTGCTGCGCATGATCATCGGCTTTAACTCCATTGAAGGCGGCGAGATCAAAATCGATGGCAAGGTCATCAACAACATTCCCACCAACAAAAGGAACATGGGCATGGTATTTCAGAACTATGCCATTTTCCCCCACATGTCCGTGCGCGACAATGTGGCCTTTGGATTAAAGAACAGGAAAATGCCTCAGGCCCAGATAGAATCCCAGGTGGACGAAATACTGAAAGTGGTAAAGATCGATCACCTGAAAAAGCGTATGCCCTCCAAGCTGTCCGGCGGCCAGCAGCAGCGTGTGGCTCTGGCCAGGGCCATTGTCATCCATCCGGAGGTCCTTCTCATGGATGAACCCCTGTCCAACCTGGACGCAAAGCTGCGTGTTGAAATGCGCAATGCCATCAAGCGGATCCAGCAGCAGGTGGGCATCACCACCCTTTACGTGACTCATGACCAGGAGGAGGCCCTGGCCGTATCAGACCGGATCGCTGTCATGAACGGAGGCGTCATCCAGCAGATCGACACCCCAAAGAACATTTACCAGCGCCCTGCCAATCTGTTCGTGTCCACCTTTATCGGACTCTCCAACATCCTTGACGGCGCCATTGAAACCTCGGGCAATACCACCCTGGTGCGCATGGGCGATTACGCGGTTGCCATGGATAACCTGAGCAGCTCCTGTGTTAACGGCCAGCCTGTCAAGGTGTCTGTACGTCCTGAGGAATTTATCCTGAACAGGGAGGCGGACCAGGGCATACCTGCCATTGTGCGAAGCAGCGTATTCCTGGGAGTCACCACCCACTATTTTGTGGAAACAGCGGACGGAAAAGAGATGGAGGTTATCCAGAATTCCGATATATGGGATATCATCCCTGACCACACCCCGGTACGCCTTGGGGTTCAGCCGGCTAAGATCAATGTATATAACCAGGACGGCAGCGAAAGCCTTATTGTCAGGAGGGAGCATTCATGAGGTATGCAGGAGAGAAAAAACTGAATATATGGATCGTCATGGCACTGGGAATCCTGGCCCTGTTCCTTCTCTTCGTGGTCTATCCCCTGGTCCTTGTGCTGTATAAAAGCGTGCTTACCGAGGAAGGTAAGCTGAGTTTTAGCTACTTTACAAAATTCTTTGCAAGAAAATATTACTGGAGCACCCTGGTGAACAGCTTTAAGGTAACTATTGTCTCCACCCTGGTGGCCGCGTTTTTAGGCCTGATCATGGCCTATGTGCTGCGGAGCGTAAAGATCCGTGGCAGCAAGTACCTGAACATCCTGATCGTGATCTCCTATCTCTCACCGCCATTTATCGGAGCTTACGCATGGATCCAGCTGCTGGGCCGCAACGGTTTTATCACCAAGATCCTCAACAGCCTGTTCCAGGTCAAACTGGGAGGCATTTACGGGTTTGCCGGCATTGTGCTGGTATTCTCACTCCAGTCCTTTCCATTGGTATACATGTATATTTCAGGTGCATTAAAAAACCTGGACAATTCCTTGAATGAAGCCGCGGAAAGCCTGGGATGCACAGCGTTCCAGCGTGTCATACAGGTCATCATTCCCCTGGTCATGCCCACCATGCTTGCCAGCTCCCTGCTGGTATTCATGAGGGTGTTCTCTGATTTCGGCACCCCCATGCTCATCGGCGAGGGATACAAGACCTTCCCGGTGCTGGTCTACAGCCAGTTTATGGGGGAGGTGAGTACGGATGACCATTTTGCGGCAGCTCTCTGTGTGATCGTCATTGTCATAACCCTGGTATTGTTCTTCTTCCAGCGCTATTTGGGAAACCGGTTCACCTACTCCATGACCGCCTTAAAACCCATGGAAGCGGAACACTGTACAGGGACCAAGAATATCCTGTCCCACCTGTTTGTGTATGCAGTGGTGTTTGTGGCCATCCTGCCGCAGCTGACCGTTATCTTCACCTCCTTCCTGGCAACAGGCGGAGGCACGGTTTACACCGGAGGCTTTTCACTGGAAAACTACAGGAATACCCTGTTCTCCAAGAACAACAACGGCGCTATTTTCAACACCTACCTGTTTGGCCTGTGCGCCATTGCCATTGTGGTGGTGCTGGGAATCCTTATCTCCTATCTCACCGTGAGAAAGAAATCCTTCCTCACCGGCATACTGGACACAGTGACCATGTTTCCCTATATCATCCCTGGATCCGTACTTGGTATCTCCTTCCTGTATGCATTTAACAGCAAACCCATGCTCCTCAGCGGCACGGCCATTATCATCATCATTTCCCTGTCCATCCGGCGAATGCCCTACACCATCCGCTCCAGCACGGCCATCATCGGCCAGATCAGCCCCAGTGTGGAGGAGGCTGCCATCAGCCTGGGGTGTACGGAGACAAAATCCTTTGTAAAGATAACCGTACCCATGATGATGTCCGGCGTGCTCTCAGGCGCTATCATGAGCTGGATCACCCTGATCAGCGAGCTCAGTTCCTCCATCATCCTCTACACCAGCAAGACCCAGACCCTGACCGTGGCCATCTACGCGGAAGTTATCAGGAGCAATTTCGGCAATGCGGCTGCTTATTCCACCATACTGACATTGACCAGTATCGTATCCCTGCTGGTGTTCTTTAAGGTAACGGGAAGCAACGATATCAGTATATAGAATCAGCATATAGAAGGATCCCTGTCTGGAACAGGAACTGAAACTATGGTATAATTAAGTTTACGGCCGCTCTCCTGGCTAAAAGAAGGGCGGTCGGCAGACAGAAGCTTAACAGGAGGCACTTATGGCAGCCAGCAATCAGTACAGGGATTATATTAAACGTTCCTTTCTCAGATATTCGTTTTCCATTATCAGCCTGCTGTTTGTGCTGGTGGGACTGTTTCTGTTCATCAATGTGGAATGGATCAGCGCCGGAGGAAATAAAAAGAACAACGCCCTGCTGGCAGAGATCCTGGACCGGCAGGTGGGCGATTATGAGAAAGGGCTGGTCCGGTTCACCTCGGATTACAGGATCCTGGAAGCCCTTAAGGACAAAGACAGCGGCCGGGTTACCGAGGTAAACCGGCTGCTTTATGAGTTTTCCACCCGGCAGTCCATCCGGTGCAGCTTTGTGCTCACGGACAGCGGCGGCACCATCGTTAGCTCCAACCTGTTTGAGGGAAACCGGGACATCTTTTTAAACAGCACGGTTTATCAGAGTTTATTCGAGAAAATGGCCCTTGAGCCGGATAAGATCTTCACCCTGCCAAGCAGGCTCAATTATGCCCATGGACAGGAGGGGGATCTGATCTTGTCCCGGGCTGTTTCAGACTCATCAAAGGTACTGGGGTATCTTTTTTTTGATCTGTCGGACGAACAGATCTATGAGACGGTTAGGAACTATCCCCTGGATGACGTGATCCTCACGGACCGCTATGATAACCTGATCTTTTCCATCGGCAGGCAGAGCGCCGATCCCATGGAGAAGTATCCGGCAGGCAAGTACAGGATGGAGTGGGAAAAGGGAAATGTGGTCAGGGTAAACGGCAAGCACTACCACGTACAAAAGGAAATGCTTCCGGAAAGCACCCTGGTGCTGTACACCCTGGTGTCCATGGAGTTCCAGAGGACCCTGGTGTCCTACGGCATGCTGTTTCTGGGCCTGGTGGGTATACTGATGCTGGTCATGATACCGCCGCTGACCTTTCGGATCACCAGGAAGAATCTGGAGGCCATTGATGAACTGCAGACCTCTGTGGCCGAGATGGGCCGTGGCAACATGGACTATAAGCTCAAGGGTCAGGTGTTTGATGAGTTTAAGGTACTGGGGGACGCGTTCCGCAAAATGGTCCTGCAGCGGGAGGAGCTGATGCTGCACAACAGTGAGCTGGCCGAGCGCAAGCGGGTGATGGAGATCAAGCAGCTGGAGGAACAATTTAACCCTCATTTTATCTTTAATGTGCTGGAGACACTGCGCTACGAGATCGTGATCGATGGAGCTAAGGCCTCCGACATGGTCATGGCTTTTGCCAACCTGATGCGCTACAGCATCTATTACGGAAGCACCATTGTCCCTCTTCAGACCGATATTGAGTACATCAACGACTACCTGCTCCTCCAGAAAATGCGCTATAACAGACGGCTGAACTATCATATCGACATACCGGAGGAGCTTTTGGGGTGCAGGATCCCCAAACTTTTACTCCAGCCCGTGGTGGAAAATTCCCTTGTCCACGGGATGAAGGATATACACTCTGTTTCCGTCACCATCAGCGCATGGATGGCAGAGGGGAATTTAAAACTCTGCGTGGAGGATAACGGCAGCGGCATCAGCAAAGAGAAACTGGAGGAGCTCAGGGAAGGCCTGGAGCAGGAGGACATTTACAGGGAGCATATCGGGCTGTACAATTCCCACCGGGTGGTAAGACTGCTCTACGGGCCGGCTTACGGTATGGCCATTGACAGCAGCCCGGGCAAGGGTACAAGGGTGGTCATCACCCTTCCCGCAGAGATGGAGGATGGTTATGTATAAAGTCCTGATCGTGGAAGATGAAGATATCATACGCAAAGGCCTGATGTTTATGGTGAACTGGCAGCAGGCCGGCTGTGTGGTGGCCGGTGAAGCCGCGGACGGCCTGGAGGGACTGGAGAAGATCAGGGAAACCAGGCCCGACATCGTAATCGTGGACATCAACATGCCGGTCATGGACGGCCTGGAAATGCTGGAAAAAAGCATACGGGAATACGGATTTGACGCCATCATTGTGTCCGGGTACAGCGAATTTGAATATGCCAGAAAAGCCATCACCCTGGGGGTGACAGAGTATCTGCTAAAGCCTGTAAACTTTAATGAACTGTATGATGCCCTTGGAAAGATAATCCAAAAACAGATGGCTGCCGCCAGGCTGCGGGATGAGATGAAGCAGATCGACATGGAAAAAAAGAAACTGGGGATCCTGGACTCCCTGTCCCCGGAGGAGCTGGCCGAGGGTAATCCCCATGTGGAGTTCATGATGGATTACATCAGGGAACACTACTACTCCCGGGTATCCCTGACAGATGTAAGCGAACAGTGCGGCATGTCCTGCACATATCTCAATGCCAAGTTCAAAAGCGGCACGGGCTACACCTTTAATGATTTTCTTAACCGCTACCGGATGCAGAAGGCAGTGGAGCTTTTAAAGGAAAATAAATACAAGGTCTACGAGATCGCAGACCTTGTGGGATTTTCTGACTATAAATATTTTATCAAGGTATTTAAAAAATACATTGGCTGTTCCCCTGTACGCTTTATCGAGGGCGGGGGGAATCCTCCTGAATAAGGGCCGGGACTTTCAGTGGGTCATGAAACCTTAAAATCCTCGCAGTAATTGGGCCGGCGGATATCCAGCACCATGGGCAGGTTTCCGTCACAGAACCGCTTATCCAGTGCTTCCATGCCGTATTCCAGCTTGTACTCGATCTCCTCCTTGTAGGCGGGAACCACCATATAGAAGTTGATCTCTCTCCCGTCTTCCGCCTTCATGGAGCCCATGTCACCGCCGGTCTGCACCAGGACCACCCCGCCCATCCGGGTATCCTGGCATAAGGGTTCATAATCCGGGCCGTTGGGTATGGTGTGGCCCCAGCCCAGCCAGGTACCGTACTCATGGGGAAACCGGGCCAGGTACTTGATCAGCCGTATGGGCCAGTACTGGGAATCCGGTATGTCGGAGTCCAGCTGCCCTGTCTCCCCCGGGTTCCATTCCTTTGGAAGGAACATAAAAAGTTCCCCATATTTTAGATCTTCCCTGTGGGCGATCTCCTCAGGCAGGGTCATGGGCAGGTCGCTCATACCGGTGGTGTACATCACATAGTAGGGTTTGTCCTCTCTGGGACGCATGATATTCACGTCAATGTGGACCAGATCCGACAATATCTCATGAAACACAAATTCCTCCCGGTCCGGAAACAGGGCGCCAAAATGTCGGGTGATCTCCTCCCCGTACTCCCCGTAAGCCTGGGGGGGACGCCACTCCTTGTCTTTCTTTTCATCATAATGATAGATCGGGCTTCCTCCCTTTGATACCGAATCAGCCTTTGGTCCCTTTTTCAGAAGCTTGTCCAGCAGTCCCATTATTATCCTCCTATTCTTTTTCGTGTACTCTCGGAGTCTCCCGGGGTACACTTACGTCTTTTTGTCTTCATAATATTTCTGCTTTTTCATATACATGTTCTTATCCGCCCTGCGGCATGTACTGAACAGGTTGTCATCCGCCTCCTCATCAAAGATGGCCGAACCCCAGGAGAATGTAAACTCCGGCCGAAAGGCCAGCTTGTCAAACTCCTTTTTAAGACGCGCCACAAAATCCTCGATCCCGGCCTGGGTGGCTTTTGGCATCATCACCACAAACTCATCACCGCCAATACGGTACATGACCCCTTCCCCGGTATGCATGTTCAGATAGGCCTTGGATATACATGTGATGTACCGGTCTCCCACATCATGGCCCAAGGTGTCGTTAATATGCTTTAAGCTGTTCAGATCGATCAGGATAAAACCGATCCCGGATTCCATCTTTTTGGCTTCCAGGTTATTCATATCCAGCTGATAAGCATTCCTGTTCTTAAGCTGGGTCAGATAGTCCATGTTGGACATGTCCCTGTAAAATGGGTTGGAAATACGCCGGAACAGGAACCTGGATACCAGGCAGGCGATCAGGCTGAACAGCAGGATAAACACGGGAAGGGCACGCCTTAAGTTCTGGTACGTCCTGTACTGATGGTCTGCCCTGAACTCAATCCCGATCACTCCGATCACTTCATCCCCCTCATAGATGGGCATATATGTAATGAAGATCTTTCCCCAGTCTGTTTTCTTGATCTCCTCCGGCATCACGATTTCACCCTGCATGGCGCGCTCCATGTCCGGATAAATCTCCCGCTCAATGGGGTCTCCGGGGTACCTGAAATCCTCTGCTCCCGGATCTAGACAGTCTATGACATACACAAATTCCCCGTTCTCGTCCATCTTAGCAGTGTAAAGGTACATGACCCCTGTGATCTCCCTGACCCGCTGGAACCTGTCATGCATCCTGGTATAGTTTTCCTTGAGCACATCCTCCCGTGTGGAAATATGCTTAAATGTATCCGGTTCAAAGCGCTCCCCGATATAGGTATAGATATGCTCCGCCTGGTCATTCAGGCTGCGCAGCATATCCCGGTAGGTAATCTTATACTGAACCATAAATATGGAATAAGATAAAAGAGCCACTATGACAGCGGTAAATACGGAAACCTGGATATCCACTCTTCTCCACATGGCTGATCTCATAATAACAGTTTCTCCTTTGCAGGCATCTGGCAGCATTCCCCTGCTTTTCCCAGTAATCTACTGTTATTATAACCTTCTGCTCCTGGTTTGTCCATGTGTGTCAGGAGACTTTTATATCTCTTTAACCTTCTGTTCCCTCCACCGGGACCATTACTTTCACAATATAATCCTCATAATCTGTCACGGTCAGCTCGTCCACCATCAGGTCCTCATACCACATCCGGCCGGTGGACAGCCCCCTATGCCTGGCAAAATCCGAGATCAGCCTGTATGGTATCTCCATATTCCAGTTATACCCCTTGTGGCACATTTCCACATAGTCTCCTCCCGGCCGCATCATGACCTTGGAGGACGAGGCTTTTTTCTCCAGCCTTGTATAAACTTTTACATACCGGTCATAGATCCCCTGCTCCAAATCCTCCCCCAGGCAGATGGAGCCCACGGCTCCCATGGCTCCGTGGTATTTCTCCTGCATCCTCACGTGTTCCGCTATGTCCACCGCCACCTTCCGCTCATCCTGGGCGCTGACATCGGATACCAGAAGGAAGTCCGCCCTGCGCTTCACCAGACTTGGGGTATCCAGGCTGGTGGTCAGCGCTTCCCTGATATTCTGCTTCTCATTGCGGATAAACCGCTTCATGTTCTTAAGGCGTTCAATCTCCTCATCGATCTGCGCCTCCTTATTATCCATCATGGCCATGAACCGCTCCGGGGAACGGTTCTCCATGTATTCCTTGATCTCCTCCAGGGGCATGCCCAGCTTCTGGAGGGCCTTGATCACCTCGAACACATCCATCTGCCAGACAAAATAATACCTGTATCCGTTTTCCCCCTTCAGGGCCGGGGACAGAAGGCCGATTTGGTCATAGTGGAACAAAGTGTGTTTTTTCACTCCCAGTATCCTTGCAAACTCTCCTGTTGTAAAATATAATTCTGAATGATTTTCCATATTCAATCTCCTCTTGACTATCGGGTAACCCTATACTATATGATAATACCTGCGGCTGAATTTAGCAACCTTTTAACAGCTCTCTTGTTGGGAGCCAGTTTACAAACAGGAGTTTATTATGAGTCATTCGTTATCTAAAAAATTCACATTCGGGTCGCTGCTTATGTTTGCCCTTCCCACTACCATTATGATGGTGGTCATGTCCCTGTATACCATTGTGGATGGTGTGTTCGTGTCCAGGTATGTCAGCACCAACGCCCTGTCATCCATCAATATCGTATACCCTGTGATCAACATTGTCCTGGGTATCAGCGTGATGCTGTCCACGGGAAGCAGCGCCATTGTAGCAAAAAAAATGGGCGAAGGACGGCCGGACAGCGCCCGACAGACCTTCACCACCATTATTTTATTAAATATCGGGCTGGGGCTGGTCATTGCCCTGTTTGGGAATCTGGCGGCCGTCCCCCTGTCCCGTCTCCTGGGTGCCAGCGAACTTTTACTGGAGGATTGCGTCACCTATCTCCGCTGGCAGCTGGCATTTGCGCCGGCCCTTATGCTCCAGATCCTGTTTCAGATGTATTTTGTCACCGAAGGCCGCCCCGGGATCGGGCTGTTCCTCACCCTGCTGGCAGGAGTCAGCAACGCGTTACTGGACTATCTGCTGATCGTGCCCCTTGGACTTGGGATCGCAGGAGCCGCCATTGCCACGGTGACCGGATATATGATACCGGCTGTCATCGGTCTTCTCTACTTTGCGTGTTCCAGAAGGTCCTTGTGGCTGGTACGTCCCCGCATGGAACGGGGAGAACTTAAAGACACCTGCATCAATGGTTCCTCCGAGATGGTGACCAATCTGTCGTCCGGCATCATTACCTTTCTCTTTAACCTGGCCATGATGCACTTTGCTGGGGAGGACGGTGTTGCGGCCATCACCATCATACAGTACTCCCAGTTCCTGTTAAACGCCCTGTTCATGGGATTTTCACAGGGTGTGTCACCGGTCATCAGCTTTAACTACGGAAGCAAAAACCACAATCAGCTCAAGCAGGTGTTCAGGACCTCCCTTATATTTACAGCGGTGACCTCCCTGGCCACATTCCTGCTGGCCCAGATCACAGGAAGCCTGGTGGTGGGAGTCTTTGCCAGGCCCGGTACAGCGGTCTACACCCTGGCCCGACACGGATTTACCATTTTTGCCTTCAGCTTCCTGTTCTCAGGCCTGACCATCTTTGCCTCGGCTCTGTTTACAGCCCTTTCAGACGGACGCATATCCGCTGTCATCTCCTTTGTGCGCACCTTTGGCCTTATTATCACAAGCCTTCTGGTGCTGCCGTTCCTGATCGGTATTGACGGAGTTTGGCTGGCCATCCCCATTGCGGAGTTCGGAGGAGTGATACTGAGTATCTATTATATGAAGAAACTGAAGGACGTCTACCGCTATGCGTAAATCATCTGATGTCACCCTACACCCATCGATCTGACTCCGTTGTTCAGACTCTCTTGTTCAGATTCCCTTGATAAACTTAGTGGGTGACTTCAGCGTATACTTCTTAAACACGGAGCAGAAATGCTTATAATCCGTAAAGCCGGTGGCTTCGGAAATCTCACTGATGCGGTACTGTCTTGTGTTCAGCAGCATGACCGCCTGCTGTACCCTGTATTTGTTGAGGAAGTCCAGAAATGTCTGTTCTGTGACTTCCTTAAATTTTCGGCTGAGATAGCTGGCGCTGACCCCCAGATCCTCTGAAATCCCCTCAATGCTGATCTTTTCGGCATAGTGCTCCTTGATGGTTCCGATGGCCTTTGACACATACTGATTCTCCGAAAGATCCAGCTGCATGTAATATTCCAGGTTCATGCTTCCCCCCTCCAGCTCCGCCTGTTCCAGCACATACTCCGCCTGCCTGGTACTGGCAATCTCCTCCCCCAGCCGTTTCATGATGTCTGCCAGCGCCTCCTCATCCACGGGCTTTAGCAGGTACTCACACACCCTGGCCTCAATAGCCCTTCTGGCATACTCGAAATCAGCATAACTGGTCAGAAGGATACTTTTAAAACGCACCTGTTCCGAAGCCTTTTTTATCATCTCTATCCCATCCATAAACGGCATACAGATATCTGTGATCACCACGTCCGGACGGCACTCCAGTATCTTCTCAAACCCTTCTTTTCCATCTCCTGCCTCCGCCACCACCACACAGCCCATGGAAAGCCAGTCCGTGGTATACACGAGCCCCTTCCTGATCATATCCTCATCTTCTGCAATTAAGACGCGCAGCATGCTTCCTCCTCCTGCTCATCCCACAGGGCCTAATATAGGACACCCGGGTACTGTATCTGATTCTACGTTTCCTCCCGGACCACGGGCAGGGTCACAACCAGGGTGGTCCCATGCCCCTCCGTGCTCCGGATCTCCACCCCATACGGCCTTCCGTACAGGATCGTAATCCTCCGGTGTATGTTGTAAAGGCCTGAATGCCGGCTGGTATTTTCCTTCTGCTCCAGCATGGCGTTCAGTTCACTAAGTGTCTCCTGGGGAATGCCCACCCCATCGTCACGGCAGATCATCATCAGCTTTCCCTCATGGATATACACCTTCATCTCCACCTTCAGGTTCAGCTGGTTCCCGAACCCGTATTTTACCGAGTTCTCGATCATGGGCTGAAGGACCAGCTTGGGGATCCTGCACTCCATGGCTTCCGGCTCGATCTCCGCCTGGAATCCAAGACGGGGGCCGAACCGGCGCTTTAGAATGGTCAGATAATTTTCCAGATGCTCCATATCTTCCTTCAGGGTCACCTGGTCCTTGCTGCCGTCCAGGCTGTAGCGCAGCAGGTTGGACAGGGAAAATACCATTCGCTCCGCTGTGGCCGGTTCCAGCTTACACATATAACGTATGTTCTCCAATGTGTTGTAAAGGAAATGGGGGTTGAACTGGGACTCCAGCTGCTTGTTCTGGGCCATTGCCACCAGTTCGGTCATCTTCCGGTTATTCTCCATCTGCAGCTTCAGGCTGCCGATGGTCTCGTTGAACGCATCTGCAATAATGCGGAACTCATTGTCGCTGTCGATCTGGATAGAACTTTCCAGGTCGCCGGACCTGGTATTTTCCATCACATCCAGAATCCGGTAAAAGTCCTCGGTCTTTGTCTCCGTCACCTTCCTGGCCCGGAACAGCATCCACAGTGTCATCAAGATCAGGGCCGTGATCACCAGCATGCTGCTGAGAGACAGGGAAATAACAATGTTCTGTATGTCCGAGATGGAGTAGATGTTGAACAGCCGGTGGTACACCTGGCTGCCGGACACCAGGTACATCTGCTTGTCATAGGACAGATAATGTCCGGCCCGCTCCAGAACCCCCAGGACCTGGTTGCTTTTGCTGATAAAGTTATAATTGCTGCCAGCAAACACCCACCCATAGGAGTCCGTAATAATGGTCTGGGTCTCCAGGCGGTCCAGTATCTGCTGTATCTGGCTGCCTGGAATGGCGCACACCACATATCCCACGGTCTGCCCCTCCCGCTCCACGCTCCGTCCCAGGGCAATGGTGCTCTGCTGGCTCCGCCATCCCTCCACCAGCTTTACCGCGGTCTGTCCCGGACGGCTGTCCATATACCAGAAGATCCCCCACGACACCCCCTCCGGCACGTCCAGGTAAGCCGGCCGGTCCCCACGGCTGGACAAAAGGATATTCCGGTCCCGGTCCATGACAAACAGGTCTCCCTTTACATCCAGGCTGTTGGTGATCCCATAGAATTCCTCAAATATTCCGGCCCTGCTCCTGGTGTCCATGGTTTCCCCAAACATTTCCGGCCTGGCGGACAGCTGTTTGATCCCGTCCTCATACCGCTTTAGGATCTGCTCCAGCTGTGCGGCCGCATAGGCGTTGTTCTCCTCCGTGATGCTCCTTCTCCCGTGGAGAAGGGCCGCCATAAAGAACAGGCCGCACAGAAGGGTGAAGATCACAGCCGGCACAATGGCATAGGAGATGAACATGTGCTGGAGTTCATCCCTGAAATATTTCTCCTTCTTCATCCGGCCTGCCCTCCATCGGACACACGCCGGAAAATCTCTGCAAACCGTTCCAGCCACTCCATTTTCCTGCTGTTGACCAGGTCCAGGTCATCATAGATGATATGTACTTTATCCTTGTCCGGCAGATACTCCGGCTCCTCCACATCCTTTCTCACCGAACGGCGGACCAGTCGGTCCGCGATCACGGTCTGGGCATCCTTTCCCGTGACAAAATCCACAAAATCCTTTGCGTCCGCCATATTGCGGCTGCCCTTGACAATGCCCACCACATCCGGGGTGGAAATGACGCCCTCCTTCATATAAACCAACCGGACCGGTTCCCCCTGGGCCACATAGTGGGCCCCTCCCTCCTCAAAGGTAAGCCCCACCGCAAACTGTCCCTCTGCCACTCCCTGGTAAACCTGAGCCGAGCCGCCAAGGAGGGTTCCGTCCAGGTTCCGGCAGAACTGCTCCACATAATCCCATCCCTTTTCCGGGTCCCCGTCCCCCATGGCATAAAGCATGTTGATCAAATGCTCATAGGCAGAGGATGAGGTGGAGGGATTGCACATGGCGATCCTTCCCCTGAGCTCCGGCTTCAGCAGGTCTTCATACCCCTCCACCACCGTGTCCCCGATCAGATTGGTATTCACCATGATCACGCTGGGCATGTCCGTAAAACGGGTCAGGCTGCCTCCCGGGTTCTTAAATTCTTCCCGCACCATGTCCTCATTTTTACTTACATAGGGTTCAAACAGCTCCTGCCTGGGGCTGGTGGTGGAAAGGGAACCTCCCCAGAAAATGTCGCAGGCCGGCTCCCGGTGCTCCTCCACCATCTGAAGCAGTTCCCCGGTGCCCCCGGTCTGTACATAGGTCCTCACCCCGGTCCTGTTCTCAAATTCCGACACAATGGGGTTTATAAACTCCAACGGATGAGGGCAGTATATCACCAGCACCTCATCCGTCTCACCTTCCGCGGCCGCGGATTGCCCGCTGCCTGCGCATCCCGCCAGGCAGAGGACAATCCCTATGGCCGCCATATATATGTTCCAATTCTTTTTCATCGGTTTCACGATCCTCACTGGTATGATACGAACATGTGCCATAACGTAACTGTTCTGAAAGGCTTATCTTCTTGACCGGAAAAACCGGTCCTGAACTGTTCCATCATTTTATTGTATCAACCGGCTTAAAGAATGTAAACCCCCTTGGGGTCGAAATCCAGATACGCCTTCTCACCCACCTCGTAGATGCGCCGGTTCACCGGATTATAGTCCGTGATCTCCAGCAGCATGGCTCCCACCATAACCTCATAGTACTGATAAGAACCCATGAAGGTGGACAGACTGACCGTTGCCTCTAAAAGCCCCTGTTCCGCCAGGGTTGCTCCCTCAGGCCGGATCACCAAAGTGGCATCCGCCCCCGGCTCTGCGTGGGCAAAGTTGTTAACCTCCAGCTCCTGTCCCACCACATCGATCACAGCCTTTTCACCGTTCACGGTTTTCACCTTTGCATCCAGGAAATTGGCCTCTCCGATAAAGTCAGCCACAAACTTGGAGGAGGGATGATAATAGATTTCCCTGGGCGTGCCGATCTGCTCCACCTTGCCCTGACTCATGATAATGATCTTATCGGAAATGCTCATGGCCTCGGACTGGTCGTGGGTTACATAGATGGCCGTGATCCCCACCTTTTGCTGGATCTTTCGGATCTCCGTTCTCATGGTCACGCGCAGTTTGGCATCCAGGTTGCTCAACGGCTCGTCAAACAGCAGAACGCTGGGTTCGATCACCAGGGCCCTGGCCAGGGCCACACGCTGCTGCTGGCCGCCGGACAGCTGGTTGGTCATACGCGATTCCATTCCGTCCATCTCCACCAGCTTAAGGATATTCATGACCCGCTCATGGATCTCCTCCTTGGGAAGCTTGCGTATCTTAAGGCCATAGGCCACATTGTCAAACACATTGTAATGAGGCAGAAGGGCGTAGCTTTGGAACACCATGGCCGTATCCCTTTTGTTGGGCGTCAGGGCATTGATGTTCTCATCCCCCAGGAAGATATCCCCCTCGTCCGGGCTCTCAAACCCGGCGATCATACGAAGGGTGGTGGTCTTTCCGCAGCCGGACGGCCCTAACAAGGTGACAAAGGATCCCGGCTCTATGTCCAGCGTTGTGTCCTGCACTGCATAGAACTCTTTTCCTGTTTTTGGATCCGTATATATTTTGGAAATGTGGTCCAGACGGACGCCTTTTTTCTGTTTTTCCATGTTATCTTCCTCCCTCTATTCCTCTGCCTTAATTTTCCTGCTGACACCAAAGAACTTCATCAGCGTATCCATCAGCAGCACAGCGCCGTATGTAATGATGATCAGCACGGTTGCGTAAGCACAGGCCACGCCGTAATTGCCTTTTTCCGCCTGTTCATTGATCTGGCAGGTGATAAGCAGAAAGTCCGGTGTCACCAGCAGGATAATGGCGGAAATTGCCGTGATGCTGCGCACAAATGCAGTCACAAGCCCGCTGAAGAATGAATCCTTGATCAGCGGCAGGGTTACGGTCATAAACACCTTGGCGGAACCCGCTCCCATGTCATAGGCGGATTCCTCAATGGACTTGTCGATCTGGCGCAGGGCGGAGATACCGCTTCTGGTGCCGGTGGGAAGGCTTCGCACAATGAACACAATGATCAGGATCAGACCTGAGCCGTAGAGGCCGCTCATGATGCCTGTTCCGAACAGCCCCCTCGCATAGCCGCGGATATATCCGATGCCCAGGACCGTACCGGGAACCGCCATGGCCAGCATGGATACAAATTCAATGAATCCCTTGGCCTTGAATTTTTTCTTGACCACAAGGTAAGAGATCACCATGGATAAAAAGGCGGTCAGCGGGGCCGCAATGGCTGAGAGCACGAAGGAGTCCTTAAACGCCTTTAACCCGCTGGTCTTAAACATATACTGGAACCATTTAAGGCTCAGGCTGTAATCCCTGCCCCACAGGGTGAACATGGCTCCAAAGGGAACCATGATGTACATCAGAAGGACAAAGGCCGCCACCAGTCCGCAGAATATGGTCAAAGGCACGGTCACGCTCCTGTCCTCGATCAGCATCCTCATGCGGGATGCCTTGCCGGTCAGGGTAGCCGCTGTCTTCTTTTCCAGATAATACTTCTGGATCAGGAACAGCACCACGGTCAGGGAAAGCAGCACCACGGCCATGGCAGCCGCTCCGGTGGAGTCATAGGCGCCTGTGACCTGGAGATAGATGGTGGTTGCCAATGTATCGTAGGAACCTCCGATAAGCATGGGGTTTGCAAAGTCGGCCACAGACTCGATGAAGGTGACCAGAAAAGCATTTCCCAGTCCGGGGAGCAGAAGGGGGAATGTCACGCTGGTGAACACTTTCCACCTGGTCGCTCCCATATCCCTGGTGGCTTCCTCCAGAGAGGGATCGATATTTTTCAAAAGGCCTTTTAACATCAGGTAGCACACCGGGAAAAAGGTCAGGGTCTGCACAATGGCGATCCCCTTTAACCCGTACACATTGGAATCATAGATTCCCAGCAGGGACCGGGTGATGATGCCGCTGCGCCCGAACAGCATGATCATGGAAAGGGACAGCACAAAAGGCGGGGACACTACGGGCAGCATGGATACCAGGGAAAACAGCTTTTCCAGTATCTTTGTTTTCAGCTTTACATAAACCTCCACATAGGCGAATAAAAGTCCGATGGCAGTGGACGTAAACCCTGTGATCAGGCCCAGCACCACCGTATTCTTAAATGCCTTCTGAAACCGTTCCAGACTTAAGACCCGTTTGAACACATCCAGAGTGACACCGCCCTCCTCTGTACGGAAGCTGTCAACCAACAGCATAAAAAGAGGATACAGGATAAACAGCGCCAGGAAGATGAGCAGTACCACGATCATGCTCACCAGGATGGGGTCTGAGAAAAATTTCTTGCGCTCAAGCTCTGCGCTTTGCTTTCTGGCCACGATGAGGCCCCCCTTTCTGTCCGGGAACGCCTGTGCGCTCCCCATTTACATGTCTGTTAAAGCAGAGAATGCTGCGTAATGTACGTTTGGCGCATTACGCAGCACTCCCTCAATAACCTAAACTATCATTCTCGGATCGATTACTCAGTCAGGAAACGGCTGCTGTCTGCGCTGTCTGCAGAGCTTCCCAGTGCCTCAAAGAAATCTTCTACATATTTGGCGCTGTTCTGTTTTGCATCCTCGAAGTCATAATCGATGGTATTGTTCATGTCCAGACCAAACTTGGTTGCTTCCTCTGGCTGGGTCGCATTGCTCAGAACCAGGAACTGGTAGGAGCCATTTTCTTTTGCATGGTCCACACAGTCAGGAGACAGTGCGTATTCGATCCACAGCTTGGCTGCGTTTGGATGGGTGCATCCGTTAAAGATCGCAGTTGCGCCAACCTCAAAGGAGGTTCCGTCTTCGGGTACGATCAGCTGGATATTGTCATATCCCTGAAGGATCTGATAAATACCGTCATGGAGGAAACCGATACCGATGACACACTCACCTGGGCCTACCATCTTGGATGGGCCGGAGCCGGACTTGGTATACTGGGAAATGTTCTTGTCCAGTTTCTTAAAGTATTCCATTGCCTCGTCATGGCCCTTCATCTGAACCATGGTGTTGATCAGCAGCTTTGCTGTTCCTGCGGTATTGGGGTTGGACAGCATGATCAGGCCCTTGTACTCTTCCTTTGTAAGGTCATCCCATGTCTTGGGAGCTTCCAGGCCAAGGCGGTCCAGTTCTTCGGTGTTCACCATGAAGCCCAGGATTCCTTTGTAGATCCCATACCAGCAATTGGTAGGATCCTTGTAATTGTCATTGATCAGGTTCTTTGCATTGATGGCATCGTACTCCATCAAAAGCCCGTCTGCTACCGCCTCGTTATAGGGATCGGTTGTTCCACCGAACCATACATCGGCAGAAGGTTTGCCGGCTTCCTCAGAGATCTTGGTGTAAACTTCTGAGGTGGAAAGCCTCTGGTACTTGGTTTTGATTCCATACAGGCTCTCAAAGTTCTTGCATGCCGCTGACAGATATTCCTCCTCACAGGAACCGTATACGGTCAGCTCGCCCTCGGCCTTTGCAGCCTCGATCAGAGCGTCCATGTCACCGCCTGCCGCCTCCGCCGCTGTGGTATCTGCTACCGCTTCCTTGGTCTCCTCCTTGGATGCCTCTGTTGCCGCAGTTGTTGCGGGAGCTGCTGTGGTTGGAGTCTCGGTCTTTCCGCCGCCGCATGCGGTAAGGCTCATTGCCATGGTGCATGCCAACAATAGTGCCAGTTTTTTCTTCATAATAAATACCCCTCCTATCTTTTCTGATGTTTTCATCATATCAGAAAAGATGGAGGGGAAAAACCGTGTTTCGAGTAATATTGTCGTGATTTCTGAACTTGTTCTGTATTTTTTTATCTATTATCCACAATCATTCCGCTACATAATTGCTGCAAAGGGATTGTTCCTTTCGCAAAAGCGCCATGCCGGCAGCTGCCAGCACCGCCTGGGTCAGTGGAACCGAGAGCCACACCCCATAAAGTTCCATGACGGGCGGCAGCCCAAAAAACAGAAGCAGGCATAAGACCACAGGTTCCCCATACACCATGACATAGGAGAAC
Source organism: Clostridium sp. FS41 (assembly GCF_000954015.1). Classification (NCBI taxonomy): domain Bacteria; kingdom Bacillati; phylum Bacillota; class Clostridia; order Eubacteriales; family Clostridiaceae; genus Clostridium; species Clostridium sp. FS41. The sequence continues at coordinate 64,309 of NZ_JYHN01000025.1, read as the reverse complement.
AGGTTCCGCTTGGTGGCATAAAAATAGGAGGTTGTTGTCCTGCAAAAGGCAATGAAGATAAACCCCAGGGAAAACACCGGCAGGCTTCCTGCCACTATGGATGAAACCAGGCCGGACGCTCCGAAAAACCCGGGTATCATTTCCCTTAGCAGGTACAGCGTTGCCGCGTTGGCCAATGCCACTGAGACGGCAAAAATATACGCCATGTTTCTGACCTTTCCGGCCAATTCCGGCTTTCCGATCCCAAGATAAAAGCTCATAAGGGGCTGGCTGCCGTCACCGATCCCCTGAAGGAGCAGCTGTACAATGGCCACCACATAGGAGACCACCGCATAGGCAGCCACAGCCGCCTCCCCGCCGTACACGGACGCGCTCCTGTTGATCAGCATGATCACAATAAATGGGGAAATAGTAAGCCCAAAGGGTGAAATACCCGTGCCTATGATTTTTGCAGCCTGGCTCCCCTTTAAGATAAAGTCCTTCTTTTTCAGCCCGCGGATCCTGGACCACATAAAGACCAGGCAGGGAACCACGGTCACCCCCTGTCCGATCACCGTGGCCGCGGCCGCTCCCGCAACTCCGTAATGGTACACGGCCACAAACAGGTAATCCAGCACAATATTGGTGACAAACCCGGCGATCATGGAGATCATGGCGGTCACCGCTCCGTCATAATTCCTGATCAGGGGCGCAAACCCGGTTGCAAAAAACTGCAGCAGGGAGCCGCCTGCCAGGATCTGAATGTAGATCATGGCCTCCTGGTATACCCGTCCCTCTGCCCCTGATATACGGAGCACTGGACCGCATACCCCAAACAGCAGCGCCATCACAAGAAGGCCGCCTGACAGCAGCAGGGTCATGGTATTTCCCAGGCACTCCATCTCCTGCCCTTCCTCCTGTTTTCCCCTGTGGAGCGTGATCCAGACAGCGCCTCCCATCCCGATCCCCGTGCCTGCCGCCTGAACCAGCGCGGCCATGGGATAAGCGATATTTACAGCCGCCAGCCCCAGGTCACCAATGTTCCTTCCTATAAAAAAGCCGTCCACAATGGTATATAGTCCTGAAAATGCAAATGCAAGCATGGACGGCAAAACCGCTTTAAAAAAACGTTTTAACATGACAAACCTCCATTTCTCTGATACACTTACACCAGTATAAACCTTAAAGTTACTTGAAAGTCAATTACATTATTATGAGAATACCCTTTTATGAGAATACTTTTTATGAGAGTACACTGATACGAATTGGAGGCAAATGAATGAAACAAAACATGAAGCAGATCAACCGGATTAAGGAAGTATCCGAACTCTTCCACATCCCCTCCTCCGCCCTGCGGTATTGGGATGATGAGGGACTGGTCCGATTTGAGCGCACCGCTGATAACAATTACCGCCGTCCCACCTCCCAGACCATGGTGGATATCTGCGATGTAATGTTTTACCGGAGCCTTTCCCTGTCCATTAAGGAAATAAAGGCCATTCCCGGAATGAGCGTGGAAGAGGTGGGCAAAACCCTGGACGCCAATGCAAAGCACCTGGAGGAGCAGATCGTCCTGATCCGCCGGACCCTGGACAAGCTGCACACACGGCAGGCCATGGTCCGCCACATCCTGGAGATGGACCACTCTCACTATGAGACGGCCACGGACCGGCTCCCCGCCATGAAGCTGTTTGCATCAGATGATAAGCATGCCCTTGAGGTCTATGTAAACGATCCCTACCAGACCGCGATTCTGATCCGTCCGGAGACATCACAGGAGACACAGTACGGGGTATTCCTGGACCCGGCACCATCCGGCATTTTACCTGACGGTCCGGATACGGCCATTACCGGCACCATCCTCCGCCCCGCAGATGCCGTTCCCTGCCTTTATCTGAAAGGTATCCTCAAGGTAAACGCAGCCCTCCCCTCTGCCCACAATGCCCGGGACTTTGTAAAGGCAGCCCGCGGGATGGGATACCAGACCGGGGCTCTGGCCGGCCGGTATCTTCTCACAGCCAGCGAGGGATACCGCTGCGACTACTATGAGGCATGGCTGGAACTGTTGTGAGTCGCGGCCGGAGCTGTTGTGGGTTGCAGCTGGAACTGTCATAAGCCATTGACGGAACTAAAATTCCAAATGGTAAAATTCCAAATATCCTATTGACTATCGGGTTACACTATACCTTACAATAGTACGGTTATCCGGAGCAGTAAAGCAGATCCGGCTGTTCCAACTGAAAGGAGAGTGTCCAGATGTATCTGATCCTACATTATCTGAAACGCTATAAAACTTATGTATTTTTTAATATCCTGGCCATCCTGGGCTTTGCCGCCGCGGAGCTTGGCATTCCCACCATTGTATCCAGGATGATCGACAACGGCATTGTGCTGAATGACCGCGCCTATATTTACAAAATGGGAGCCTCCATCCTGGCCGTGGCCATTGCCGGAGGGATCGGGAACGTCCTGTTGGCTTACTGCAGTTCCCAGGTGAGTACCAGGATCACCAGAGATATCCGCAATGACATCTTCAGAAAGGCCCAGGAATTTTCCCACACGGAATATAACAAGTTCGGAATATCCAGTATGATCACAAGGACCACCAATGATGCATTCATCCTGATGCAGTTCATTAATATCATACTGCGCACCGCACTGCTCACCCCTATTATGATCATCATCAGCATGTTCATGGTCATCCGCACCAGCGTGACCCTGTCCATGGTCATAGGGGGATGTGTTCCTGTCATCTGCCTGGGCGTGTATCTGGTTGCCAGGACCAGCAACCCCATCAGTACCAGACAGCAGAAAGGGCTGGACCGCCTGAACAGGATTACCAGGGAAAACCTTACCGGTGTCCGTGTGATCCGCGCATTCTGTAAGGATGAATATGAGACGGAGCGTTTTTCCGATGCCAATGAGGATTATGCCAAAAATGCCAGGAAGCTGTTTAAGCTGATGTCGGTGACCCAGCCATCCTTCTTTCTGCTGCTGAATCTGGCCGTATCCATAGTATTTATCCTCTCCAGCAGGCTCATTGACATGGGCAGCCTCCAGGTGGGCAATCTGGTGGCCTTCCAGGAATACATGTTCCATGCCATGTTTTCCATGATGCTGTTCTCCCTGGTGTTTGTCATGTATCCAAGGGCCGAGATCAGCGCCAGGAGGATCAAGGAACTTCTGGATGAACAGCCCCTGATCCAGAATCCTAAAAATCCCGTGCTCTCAGGGGATGAAAGCGGCACCCTTGTCTTTGACCATGTATCCTTCCAGTACCCGGACGGGGAAGCCCCTGTTCTCAGGGACATCACCTTTGAAGCCGGACGTGGGGATACCGTTGCCTTTATCGGCAGCACGGGCAGCGGGAAAAGCACGCTGATCAACCTGATTCCCAGGTTCTATGACATCAGCTCAGGAAGCATCCGCATTGACAATGTGGATGTGCGCAAATATGATTTAAAGGCCCTGAGGGAAAAGATCGGGTTCATTCCCCAAAAGGCCCTGCTGTTTACAGGAAGCATCACGGAAAATATCCGCTACGGCAAACACGATGCAGTGCGGTCCGAGGTGGAGCACTCCGCAAAAGTGGCCCAGGCCTATGATTTTATCACGGAAAAACCTCACCAGTTTGATGAAATGATCGAGGAAGGCGGCGGCAATGTGTCCGGCGGCCAGCGCCAAAGGCTCAGCATTGCAAGAGCCGTGGTGCGTAAGCCCGATATCTATATATTTGATGATTCATTTTCCGCCCTGGATTTTAAAACAGACGCAAACCTGAGAAAAAAATTAAAAGAGGAGACAAAGGGTGCCATTACATTGATCGTGGCCCAGAGGGTCACATCCATTATGGACGCCACCAAGATCATTGTCCTCAACGAGGGGGTCGTGGTGGGCATGGGAACCCACAGGGAACTTCTTAAAAGCTGCAGTATTTACCATGAGATCGCCACCAGCCAGCTGTCAGAGGAGGAATTAGCACAATGAAACAAAACAATACAGGAATGAAACGCCTGATTCCATATTTGAAAGCATACCGTTTTAAAATAACAGGAGCCATCCTGCTGATCATTGCGGCCTCCTGCCTGATCGCCATCAGTCCAACCCTGGAGGGCATGATCACCACCCAGCTGTTTAACGATGTGACGGCCGGACACGGGGTCAACTTCGCTGTCATTTACAGGATCGTAGCCACTCTGCTGGTAGTTTACCTCACAGGAGCCCTGTGCAACTGCTCCTACCAGTTCCTGCTCACTGATGCCATCCAAAGCGCCATGGTGGACCTGAGGAATGATGTGGAGAGCAAGATCAGACGCCTGCCCATCTCCTATTTTGACCAGAATCCCCTGGGGGATACCATGAGCCGCGTATCCAATGACATGGAAACCATATCCAATGCGCTGCAGCAGAGCTTTGCCCAGATACTCAATGCCATCCTGGGGCTCACCCTGGCTGTCGCCATGATGTTTTCCATTCAATGGAAAATGGCCCTGGCCTCCATGCTGATCATCCTTGGCTCTGTTGTTATATCCAAGCTGATCGTAAAAAAATCCCAGCCCCTATTTGAGAAGCAGCAGAATGCCCTGGGTGCGCTGAGCGGAGTGGTGCAGGAAAGCTTTACGGGATTTAATGAGATCAAACTCTTTGGGAAGCAGGAGGATGCCCTCTCAGACTTCATGAAGGCCAACAACGAACTCTGCCGCAACGGCTTCCAGGCCCAGTTCATCAGCGGCCTGATGTCCCCGCTGGTATCCTTTATAACCTATGTGGGCATTGGATGTATCGCCATCATGGGCGCCCTGTATGCCCTGTCCGGAGTCATCGCGGTGGGACAGCTCCAGGCATTTATCCGTTACATCTGGCAGGTGAACCAGCCGCTTTCACAGATGACCCAGCTGTCCTCCGCCCTCCAGTCCTCCGCCGCGGCCGTACACCGTGTATTTGAATTCTTAAATGAGCAGGAGGAAACAGAGGATGACAATTGTATCCCGGCGCCGGAGCATGTTGAGGGAAATGTAGTCTTTGATGACGTACATTTCTCCTACACAGCAGAAAAGCCCCTGATCCAGGGGCTGAACGCCAATGTAAAAAGCGGGCAGATGGTTGCTATCGTGGGACCCACCGGTGTGGGAAAAACCACCCTCATCAATCTTCTCATGCGTTTTTATGATGTAACGTCAGGCGCCATTCTTATTGACGGCATTGACATCCGCCATATGAAGCGGAAGGACCTGCGTTCCAAATTCGGCATGGTGCTTCAGGACACCTGGCTCTTTAAGGGCACGATCCGTGAAAATATTGCCTACGGAAAGGACGATGCCACGGACGGGGAGATCATCCGGGCCGCAAAGATAGCCAATGTACACCATTTCATAACCACCCTTCCGGAGGGCTATGACATGATACTAAACGAGGAGTCCAGCAACATTTCCCAGGGTGAGAAACAGCTTCTCACCATTGCCAGGGCCGTGCTGTGCGACCCGCCCATCCTTATCCTGGACGAGGCCACCAGTTCGGTAGACACACGTCTGGAGCACATGCTCCAGGATGCCATGCAGAATATCATGAAGGGCCGCACCTCCTTTGTCATCGCACACCGTCTGTCCACCATCCGCAACGCCGACCTGATCCTTGTGATGCGGGACGGCAATATCGTGGAGCAGGGCACCCACCATGAGCTGCTGGAAAAGAAGGGTTATTATGAGCAGCTCTATCACGCGCAGTTTGCCGAGATCCTGTGACATATCCTAAGTCAGCCGGGGCCGAAAAACCGAATCAGTTTCAGAGTCTCTCCCCCTGTCCCGCTTAGGGTAAACCCATCCATGGCAGCGGGGAGAAAGAACTGCTCACCCTTATCCAGTGTCAGAACGTCTTCACCGATCCTTATGACGCCCTTTCCTTCCAGCACATACAGGCCGGAACAGTCCCCATTTTTGGGGATCCGTAAGCCGTCTTCCCGGAGGGGCAGGCCCTCTCCCTGTGGGGGGATGGTCAGGCAGTCCATGGAGAAAAAGGGCGTATCTTCATATCCCACCAGGGTATCCACCCTTCCCTCCCTGCAGTCTATCTTTTTTCTTCTCTTTAAAAACCAGCGCTTCTTTGTCTCTTTCCGGGACAGACCTTCATAATGAAAGCAGTCAAACATCCGCTCAAATCCCAGGCCCTGATGGCACATCGCGTCCTCCACACTGTACCCGGAGGGTGTCACCCGCTCCACCCATATGGTGTAGTCCGTTGGTTCCTGGATTTCTGTCAGGAAGCACCCTGCCCCAATGGCATGGGGAACGCCGCCCTCGATCAGTACCGTGTCCCCTGGCTCCACCTCAAACCGGTGCAGGCACTGAAGCATCCCGTCTATATCCTGCCGGTCAAACAGGCCCATCCACTGCTGTCTTGTGACGCCTTCCTTAAATCCCATGTATACACACGGTTTTTCTCCATTGACGGTCCGGCCGCCCAGAATATGCCAGCACTCCGTCTTTCCGTATTCGGATCCGAACAGCTCCCTTGCCTTATCCCTGTCAGGGTGCACCTGGACAGCCAGCCGCTCCGCGGAATCAATGAGTTTTACCAGCACGCCCATGGTAGTTCCCAGGCGTTTCACATGGTCTGTACCAAGGAACGAAGACGGATCAGACTGGATCACTGATCTCAGCGTGATATCCGTTCCCTGTACATGGCTCATGCCCTCCTCTTTTACAGACTCCCGACCCGGGTTTCTGGCAGCGACCAGGGAAACGATCCATTCCTCGGGGAAATGTCCGTCCGTTCCAACCGCGCATCCGTGGAACTCATCCAGCATTTTGCCTCCCAGATACGTCCTCCAGGCCCTTGCATGGTCCAGCCTGACCGGCAATCTGCTGCTAACCTGCAATCTGCTGCTAACCTGCAATCCACTGCTAACCTGCGTTTGATCCATGTACTCCTCCCTAAAATCCATTGTGATCGGACAGTTCCTTAAACCAGTGTCCGGATCTTTTCATGGTGATTTTGCATCCGTCATGGATATCCACCCGCAAAAGCCCATACCGGTTCTTGTAAGCATTGATCCAGGACCAGCAGTCAAATGGCGCCCACAGATGATACCCAAAACAATTGCATCCCTCTGATATGGCTTTGTGAAGGTACTTTAAATGCTCCTTGATGAACTCAATGCGGTAATCATCCTCCACCATGCCTGATTCCCCTATGTATTGCTCCTCGTCCTGGATTCCCATCCCATTTTCAGAGATATACCATGGGATATTTCCATAATTTTCCTTAATATTCATTGCAATATCATAGATCGCAGGCTCATAGATCTCCCATCCCCTGGAGCGGTTCATCTTCTGCCCCTCAAACTCATAGGATTCATAGTATTTCTCCGGCATCAGCGGTCCCTCATAGGCAGTGGTCCTGGCCTTTGCCCTTCTGGGATGATAATAATTCACCCCCAGATAGTCCACCGTGTTCTCCCGGATGATATCCATGTCCCCTTCCCTGGTCTTAGGAAGGATCCCCTCCGCCTCTAAAAGGGTTGTCAATTCCTGGGGATACGTTCCCTTTACCGAGGGATCCAGGAAGGAGCGGTTAAAGATCAGATCCAGGGTGTCCGCCGCTTTCCGGTCTTCCTCCCGGTCCGGATCCTGGCAGTAGGTGGGGGTGAGGTTAATAATGATGCCGATTTTTCCGTCACACCTGCTTTTTCTGAATTCCGCAACCGCCAGACTGCTGGCCAGCTGCACATGGTAGCCCACCTGGGCTGCCTTTGCAGCATCACAAACAGCCGGATAGTGCCGCTGGTACAGGTATCCGGTTTCCGGGATGATAACCGGCTCATTAAAGGTTGTCCAGTACTTCACCCGGTCCCCGAAACGCTCAAAGCAGACTGCTGCAAATGCCGCAAAGGCGTATGCTGTCTCCCTGTTTTCAAAACCGCCTTTTTCCACCCAATACAGCGGAAGATCAAAATGGTGAAGGCACATCATGGGCTCAATTCCGTTTTCTATGAAGGCATTGATCACCTGGTCATAGAAACGGATCCCCTCCTCATTCACCTTGCCGTCACAGCCGCAAATGATCCTGCTCCACTGAATGGAGGTGCGGTAGGATTTGATCCCTGCCTGCTTCATCTTCTCTATGTACTCAGGGTACTTGTGGTAAAAATCAGAGGTCACTGACGGCCCCACCTGGCCGAAAAAGCGTTCCGGCTCCTTGTCAAACCAGTAATCCCACTCAGAGGCCACCCTGTGCCCTTCCCTGCTTCCTCCTTCCGACTGGGGACCGGAACTGGCTCCTCCCCATAAAAAACCTTCTGGAAAATGATATGTCATAACCTTACTCTCCTTCATTTATATTGTATGTTCCAATTGATCATGGTATAGATAATAATAGAGCGCTCCGTACAGGTTTGCCTGGTTCCCGTTGGTACATGCACAGATATTGGGCCTCAGATAGCCCGATCTCTGCCCGTCCAGCAGTTCCTCTGTCTTAAGGCGGATCCCCCGGATGATATCCGCATTGGCGCTGATCCCTCCGCCAATGGCGATCATTTCCGGGTCAAAGGAAAACTCCAGGGTAATGCATCCCACAGCCATCCAATAGTAAAATTCTTCCAAAAGTTCTGTGGCCAGCCCGTCTCCATCCATGGAACGGCAAACCAGTTCCTTTCCCGTGACAATTTCTTCAATGCCTTTGCGCTTCCTGTATTTCCTTGCCTGCTTTTCCAATGTGTAATCGCTCCAGGTGAGAAGTACCCCGTCCTTAAATCCCCCCATAGGGAAATTTCCAAACTCCCCGCGGTTCATGGTAACTCCCTTGTAGAGCTGTCCATGTTCCACCACAGCTCCTCCGATCCCTGTGCCGCAGATAACAAATACCACGTTTTTACAGTTCCTGGCCACACCCTTCCACAGTTCCCCCATGGCGGCGCATTTTGCATCATTGGCCATGGTTACCGTAAGACCGCCCAGGCGCTGTGACAGCAGGTTTTTTAATTCTACATCATGTATGTAGGGGACTGCACTGATCCCCCTGATGATTCCTTCCCGGCTGTGGACTTCCCCGGGAAAGCTGAAAGCCGCGCCTTGTATGTCCCACTGCTTTGAGGTTTTGAGGAAAATCTCCCGGATCTTATCTGAAAATGTTTCCAGGCCGGCTGCCGGTGTCTCAAATGAATCCCTCAGGCAGAATCTCCCCTGTTCATCCGACACCCCATACTTGACACCGGTCCCTCCCACATCAAAGACCAGTATCACAGCTCATCCTCCTGCCACCGGTAAATATATGCTGTATTTTCAGGAACTGTGAACTCCGCGGCCGGACCTGCAGCGGTCACGGCCCCTGTCATTACATTTTCAATGGAAACACCTTCCGGAAGCCCCTGGATACAAACCGGCTGCTTTACGGTATCAAAGTTGATCACCAACGCCGCGGACCACTCTCCGGCCCTGATAAAACTCACATGGACCCGTTCTCCCTTTTGCACAGTCACCATATCCGGGCAGCACTCCTTTACAAGGGGCATCACCGTGTCCTCCACTTCCCTGATGCTGTTTTTCTTCAGCTCCACACCCAGGAAGGAATTAAAATACAGGGTCTTTCCCTTACCGAATCCATGGAGCACCACGGCCGGGCTTCCGTCCTCCATGGTTCCCAGTACCTGGGCATCCTCCCGGACTTCCAGCTTCTGCTCCATGAAATTACAGGGGATCCTTTCACCTCCCAGGCAGAAGGAATGACCTGAATCCACGTCCGTCTCCACCAGACCAAAGAGGCTGCTCAGCTTCCTTCCCGGAATCCCTTCACAGGGCACCTCCCCGTACTCATTAACGCTTGCCAGCCTTGCGTCCGCAATCAGGAGGCCGCCCTGCTCCACAAACCGGGTGAGTCTGTCAGCCATATCACTGCTGATGCTCAGGATGGAGGGAAGCACGATGACCCCTGTATCCTCCTCATTCAGGTCCTCAAGATCTGTAAATTCCGGCAGCCCCCCGTGATTCCAGAACAGGCGGTACCATCCTTCCACATCCTCGCTCCAGAAACTGTTATTCCACTTTAAAAACGCATCAAAATACAGCCTGGAGGAATAGGAGACAGCTATTTTCACCATGGGCTTTGCAATGGAGAAATCACCAAACAGATCCTCCTGTGCGCGGATCAGGGAGACCAGCTCCTTCACTTTCTCCGCCTTTTCATTGGGCGTCCCGTCCATTCTTGTAAGTCCCCGTCCCGTGGACTGGTATCCATGGAGGAAGGGACGCCATCTCCACAGCTGCATGCCCTGGGCTCCGGTGAACATGCACATCAGGATCCAGTCATACAGCTCCTGCCCGGTAACCTCGGATCCCGGTGTGAGCACAGACTGGGTATGGGTCTGCAGCTCATTGACCAGGTAGGGCTTGCCCGCCTTTCTGGCCGCCCCGGCCGGAATGCTGTAGTACATGGACATGGTCCACGGCGTATTCCTGTAGTTGCGCCCCCAGCTCTTGGGATAAAAGGTGGAGCCATAGATATCCGGTATTTTTGCTGTTGCAAACTCATCATTATTGCGAAGGGTCACATCCCCTGACAGGATCTGGGCGCTGGTCCCGTCTATGATAATGGGATGGCTGGTATCGTATTTCCTGGCCGTATCATATAGGAATCTGCAGATTTCCGTCAAAGTCACACTGCGGAACCGCTCATACTCCAGATCCGGCATGATGCTGCTCCATATGCTGTAGGCGGACCGTCTTTTTTCAGGGAAAATCTGTGAGAATCCCTCATACCTGCGGTACCATACCCGGTTCAGGTGTTCAATGGTCCCATATGTTTCCTTCAGCCACTCCTGGTATTTCCCAATGGTATACCTGTCATCGCTTCTGAAATGTGCCTCGTTAAACACATCATATCCGTATACTGCACTGTGGTCCTTAAAGGCATTGATGGCTTCCCGGAAAAATACATCAATGTATTCCCTTACCACAGGGTGATTCAGGTTGGCCCAAAAACAATTCTCGTTAAAATGTTCTCCCCGCTCATCATGGATCATCATCTCGCTGGTCAGGGCACTGTCAGGCATGAACTCCTGGGCCTGATTCTGGCCAAAGAGCTGAAGGATGGCCTTCATACCCAGCTTTTCACACTCATCCAGTACCATTCTGGTCTGATCAAATACCCACTCATGAGAATCCTTTGCCAGCCATGGGTTTCCCACCGGCCACAGCGTGATCAGATTACACCCGTATTCCTGCATCTGAGACAGATCCCTGCGGATCTCCTCCTGTGTGTAATCCTGTTCAATGATATAAACCGCGCCGAATAAAAACTGTTTCTTATCTTCCTGCTTCCTGTTTTCCTGCTTCATGTCTTCCTCCTTGATCCCACTGATAATCCCATTATAATGATCCAAAGGAAAACAAAAACCATAGATTCTACACTACTGTCCAATATTCTACACTTAACGGTTGCGGTAGGAAGTGGGAGTAAATCCTGTGTATTTCTTAAAGATAAAAGCAAAATATTTGTAATCGCTAAATCCTGTCTCCTCAGCAATGGCGTAAACCTTTGTCTCAGGCTCCGCGTCCATCCGCTTTTTGGCCTGTTCGATCCTGTATTTATTCAGCCAGTCCGTAAAATTCTCACCTGTCTCCTCCTTGAACACGCGGCTGAAATAATTGGGGGTCACATACACGGCCTGGGCCACATCCCCCACCTGGATGCTCTCGGAAAAGTGTTCCATGGCATAGGCAAGCCCTCCTGCCACAATCCCCTTGTACTTGCCGTTGCTCTGCCGGTCCACGGCTGCCAGAGACTCGCTGTATATGTCCTTCATCCACATTTCCAGATCTTGTGCCGTTTCATACTTTGATATCTCATTGTAGTAATAATAATTTTTTCCCAGCGCCTGTTCCGGCGACACGGAAAAATGCTCCAGCTGGCGCATGGCGATCAGCACCAGATACATACAAAACTGCTCCGTTCCCCTGCGCCCCAGGTCCTGCTCCATCACATATTTCTGGAACACCATTTCCAGCGCATCATAAACCCTGTTTTTATCCAGCAGTCTCACCGCATCGCTGATCTCCTGCTCCTCCTCAGGGGTAAGGAACAGCCTGGCATGTTCAGACCCGTTTCTGGGATCGCCCTCCCTTACAATGATCTGACTGCTCCCCTGTTTGATCCTCTCCTCCACAGCCTCGTCCGCTGACCGGTAGGAAATCTTAAGATCCTGTATGGCCTTTACCTTTTTTCCAATGCCCACGGATATGGAGACCCCGTAGTACTTGCGCATACAGAACTGGACTTCCTTGCAGCACCTGGTAATCTTTTTTGTCTCCTGGTCCGTGCCCAGGATCACCATCACCCTGGCCTCGCCCTCATCGCAGATAACAGCACTGCCGCAGGCTCCCAGCACTTCCTCGGCAATGTTGGACATGGCATATTTTAAAAGCCCGGCCTCCCGTTCCCCGCTTGCGATCAGCTGATAATAATAGTCAATACAGAAAATAATGATCTGATGCTCCTGCCCTGAAAAGTCCATGCCCAGGGCCCCTGCCTGCTCTGTAAAGGCAGTTTCACCAATCTCTCCCTGGAAATAGCGTTTCACACAGCGGTTGCGCATCATGGGAAGGTTTTCCTTTAAAAGCACGGTCTTCTGGGTCCTGCTGACAACAGTGGCATTTTCCTGACGGACCTGATCAGCCAGCTTCCTGACCAGTTTTGTCAGATCCTCTGTGTTAATGGGCTTTAACAGATAATCCGCCGCTCCCAGGCGTATGGCTTCCCTGGCATACTCAAATTCGCTGTAACCCGTAAGGAACACCACCCTTACCTTGGGAAGCTTTTCCTTTAATTCCTTTGCAAAACGGATCCCGTCCACAATGGGCATCCTGATATCCGTGATCACAATATCCGGCTTTTCCGTCAGGGCTTTTGCCATACCGTCCCTTCCGTTCCCCGCAGTCCCCACCACCTGCACATCCAGGCTCTCCCAGTCCACTGCCCTTACGATCCCCTCCCGGATCACCGGTTCATCATCAACCACCATCATTCTAATCATTTGATATTCCCCCTTTACGTATCGCCTCTCTATCCAGCAGTCCTATCCCCTTCCAGGATAAAAGGCTGCACCACCCGCACGATCAACCCCTTTGGTATGCGTTTTTCAAACCGAAGACCGTATTCTTCCCCATAGCAGAGCCTGATCCGATCATTCACATTGGAAAGCCCCATGCCCTTAAGCCCTTCCCTGTACTGATCCATCAATGCCTTCAGTTCCTCCGCATCCGCATCCATACCGTCATTTTCCACGGTCATGATAAGATCATTTTCTTCCCTGTAAATCCTGATCCATATGGTACCCGGTTCCCCTGTGGGCTCCAGGCCATGCACAATGGCATTTTCCACCAGGGGCTGAAGCACGAACCGCACGGTTTCGCAGCCCATCAAATCCTCATCCGCCTCCACCGCAAACTCAATGGAATCCGTGTGACGGCATTCCTGGATCATGATATAGTTTCGTATGTGCTCCAGCTCCCCTGCTACCGTGGTAGTTTTTCCCGTATCCTTTACAGATGCCCGAAATAGTTTGGAAAGGGCTTCTATGAGACGGCAGGTCTCTCCCGCCTGTTCCATGCGGCTCATCCAGCAGATGGTATCCAGCGTGTTGTACAGGAAATGAGGATTGATATATGCCTGCATGGCCCGTATCTGTGCATCCTTTTCCCTGATCTTGGCCAGATACACCTGATTTACCAGCTCATCCAGCCTGGCGCTCATCCTGTTAAATGCCTTTGCCAGCAGGGACAGTTCCTCATACCCCGTCTCCGGCAGCTTCCGTTTAAAGTGATCTTCCTCAATATGCTTCATGGAAGACTCCAGCCGCTTTAACGGCCGGATCACAAACCGGGAAAGGAAAAATCCCGCCAGGGCGCACAGGACAATGGCCAATATGCCGGACGTGATCAAAAGCTGCCGGACCACAGCCGTCTCCCCGGATATCTGGCTTAAGGAAATCTGCTTCACCACATACCAGCCCGGATACTTTACCCTGGCGCAGGCTGTCATCACCGGAGTTCCGTCCACCTTCATCTGCTGGCTGCTGTACTCCTCATCCAGCTTCAGGTTGGGCAGTATTTCAGACACAGCCTTTCCCTCCTGGTCAGGGTCTGTGGAGATGATGATCCTGCCGTCCTCCACAATGTAATATGCTTCCCCGTCAGCGCGGTAATCATTTAACAACCGTTTCAGGTTCTGCTTCTTGAAATAGATCTGCTGGAAACCAATGGGAATCCCAATATCATTGATGTCATGGATGCATCTGGCATATCCGTACAGCTCATCACTTCTCAAGTCCCCGTAATCCGCCACGTGGATATCTGTCCGGAACAGAGGACCCCCGCTCTTTTCCATCAACAGTTCTTTAACCGGTCCGCTGATCCCTTCCGTGACCGAACTGGAGCTGTAGCGCCTGCCGTCCAAGCGCACAAAATCCACGGCATAGATGTATTCCTCATATGCAATCTGGTTTAAAACATACTGGTTCAGGCTGTACCAGGCCTGTTCCACCTCATCCGGATCCCCGGCCAGCAGGTACTCGCGCACCATCTCATTCTGATAGAATGACAGGGAGCTGTTCTGCAGGTTTTTCATGATCCCTTCAATATTAGAAGCGATCTGGGATGTATTGCTTTGATTCAGGACCCTGACATTTTCCGTTATGATCTTACGGTACTGTCTGTAGGAGATAACTCCCAGTATGGCGGTAGGTACAATGATCAGCACCAGGATCACTGCAAATATGGTCTTTTGAAGACTTCCAAACATCCTTTTCCACAACATTTTCATCATTTCCTCCGATTGAGACTCCTGCCTCACAGGTGGGTGAATCCGCCTCTGAATGTTTTACGGTTCCCCTGAAAACGCATATAAGACAAGCTGTAAACAGCCTGTCTGACATGCAAAACAAATACGACCGGTCTTAACCCTTAACCGCTCCCGCGGTCATGCCTTTCATAATCTGATTATAGAACAAAAGATACATAATCACCACAGGAAGTGTGGAAACCACAAGGGCTGCCAGCATCAACGGATAATTTACCGTATAGCTTCCCACAAAATTGGTAAGTCCAATGGGCATTGTCTTAAGAGAATTACTTCTGATCAATACCAGTGCCAGCGGAAATTCATTCCAGGTATTCAGGAAGGTGAGGATTGCACTGGTGGATAACACCGGCCTGCACATGGGCATTACAATGGCAAACATGGTATGTAGAAAGGAGCTTCCGTCTATACATGCCGCCTCCTCGATCTCAATGGGCACGCTGGCCACAGAGCTTTCCACCAGAAACACTGCCACCGGAAGGGCGAATGCGATATAGGGCAATATCAATGTGTATCTTTTATTCAGGAGTCCCAATGACTTAAATTCCACAAAGATGGGAATCAAAAGAGCGTAAATGGGGATCAGCATTCCGGACAAAAACATATAGTACACAAATGTCCTTCCCCTGAATTTAAACCTGGACAGACAGTAGCCTGTCACAAAAGCGATCACGATCACAACGGCAACAGTGATCAGGGTGTTAAACATACTGTTCATAAAGTAGGAGCCGATGTTCCCCTCCTCAATGGCCCGGGCGTAATTGTCAAATATCAGCTTCTTTGGAAGGCTCAAAATATCCAGTGAAAACTCCTGATCTGTTTTCAGGGATGAGTAGATCATCCATATGATGGGGAAAATGCAGGTTACGGAAAACAATGTCACAAATCCGTTGGCGATCACTGTCTCCACGGCTTTTACCGCTTTTTTCATGCTTCCTCCTCCTTCTTTCTTCCAACCAGCTTACTGATAACGATCAGGCCCAGGCTCAGGATCAGGATCCCAATGGCCGCCGTACTTCCGTATCCGTAACGCATCCGGTTCATGGACACGTTGTAGGCATAGAGGGCCACCACCTCAGAGCTGGTTCCCGGTCCTCCGCCGGTCATGACAAAGATCTGGTCAAATGTCTTCATATTTCCGGATATACACAGCATCACGGTCACCATCAGAGTGCTCTTAATAAGGGGCATTACAATGTAAAAGGACTTCTTCCACCCCGTGGCCCCGTCCAGCTCCGCCACTTCCAGGACGCTCTGGTCAATTCCCTGGATAGCTGCCAGCAGTATGATCAGGTAATATCCAATAAACTGCCACACCTTTGGGATGGCCAGGGAGCCGATTACAATGTCCGGGTTATCCAGCCACAGCTGGATATAGCGCTCCAGCCCCAGGCTCCGCATCAGTGTGTTCACAATTCCATACTCGGAATTGTACATGATCCTCCACAAAAATCCTACCACCACTGCGGACAGCACCACCGGAAAGAAGATAACGGTTCTGTGCAGATTCTTAAACTTCAATATTCTGGACTGTAACAGCATGGCAATGATAAAGGCAATTCCGATCTGACCGATCACAGTCCAGAATATGAAGGTCAGGTTATTCATAAACGCACTCCAGAACGCCTTGTCGTGTATCAATTCCACATAGTTCCGGAATCCGATAAATGTCCTCTCAGGCCCGCCGTTCCACTCAAAGAAGCTGTTGTACACTGCCACGAACAGGGGCATGATGCAGCATATGGCGAAAATCACAAGCCCGGGGGCCAGCAATCCATAGATGACTGCGTTTTTGGGCCTCAATGCCTTACTCATATTCTTCACTCACTTTCAGTTATTTTCATACTCAGTCTGGATCCTCTGAGCCAGTTCCTCCGGTGTCACCCTGCCGATAAGCAGTTCCTGAAGTCCTCCCTGCATCACATCAATCACGCCTGAACTCAGCTGATGGTCATATACCGGGATAAAGGGCCTGCCTTCTGCAAATGCATCAAACTTAGCTGCCACGGTTTCAGTGATCTCCACATCTTCCCCTGGTTTTACCGCTGACAGAGTTCCCTCCTCAATGGCAGCCGTGCCATATTCAGGACCTGTCATAGCCTTCAACATATCCTTTACCACTTCCAGCTTCTCAGGGCTTAACTTAGAGCTGACCGCAATTGCCCATCCTGCGCCTCCTGTGATCGCTTCCGGATTGCCCTTTCCGCCTTCCACCATGGGAAGAGCTGCCATTTCCGTCACATTTTTCACATCATCAGGGCAGTTCTCATCAAAATTGGCAATGGCCCAGCTTCCGTCAATGGTAATAGCCGCCTTGCCGTTCATATACATCTGTCTCTGCTGTGCTCCGTCAATACTGTTCACGTCCTCGTTAAAGGCGCCTGCCGCCGCCAGGTCGCTGAGGGCCTGAAGGGAAGCTACAAACTCCGGATCCGTGAATTTTGCACCGCTGTTATCACGGATGCTCTGATACCACTCATCACCGGTGAGGCGGTTTCCAAGAGTGCTCATGATTACGGATTCCGCATTCCATTTCTCCTTGTTGCCCAACACGATGGGTGTAACTCCAATGGACTTCAGGTCTGGAATGATATCGATCAGTTCATCCCAGGTCTTGGGAAATTCCTTGATCCCCGCCTGAGCAAACAGGTCTGTATTGTAGAATACACATGTATTTGTCACCTGGAATGGAATAGCGTATATCTTTTCATCAATGGTGAAATTGGAGAACACGCCCTCCTTAAAATTATCTCTCCACTGTGGATCCTCTGCCAGGATATCATCCAGCGCGTACATTTTCCCGTTTTCCACAAATGTCTGAGCCATCTGTCCCTTTACCATAAACACATCAGGCAGCTCATCCCCTGCCGCCAGGGTCTGTACCTTGGTAGCCAGATCCGCATTGGATACGGACTCTTCATCCAGCACCACATTGGGATGTTCCTCCAGATACTTGTCTAACAATGGCTTCATAGCCTTGGTAACACCCTCTCCCGGTATAAAGAAGTCCAGCATGGATATTTCCACCTTTTCCTCCTTTTTTGTATCTCCACTCTGCCCGCAGCCTGCCATGGATACAGCCACAGCCCCCGCACATAAGATACTAAGTAAGCGCTTTAATGCATGTTTTCTCATGATGAAATCCTCCTCTGATTCAAATCCGCCGCAGCGGTTTCTGTTAACGGAATTATAGCAAAATCCCATGACACTTATAATACAGCATATCCATTAAAATATCAGAAATTCTATACACCCTTTCTCTTTTCTGCCTTTTATATGGGGAAATGCCGTTGGTGCGGGAGGGGATGGCTGAGACGGGAGGGAATGAAGGATGGCTGAGTGGGTGACGGCGTGGGGCAAACAAGCAAGATGAGGGATGCCGTCCATTGACGACATCCCTCAAACTGTAGATTTTATTATCTTGGACTGTGTTTGCTCCACTGCCCCGGTTATACTGCCTTAAGCCATGTTCCCTTGGGCATGCTTCTCCTGCTTTTTCTCCCCTGCTGCTTCCTGTACTTCCTCCTCAGGCAGGATCAGATTGAGCGTCACTGCCGTAATGGTGGCGATCACCACTGCGGATTCTCCAAAGATCGTCTTGGCCCAGTCAGGGAACAGGGCAAGGCATCCCCCTGCCTGGATCACACCGATTCCAAGGGCCACAGCCAGCCCCACCACGGAAGTATTCCTTGCTGTCAGCTTTTCCTTTGTGATCAGCTTGATCCCCGTCATGGTGATCATTGCAAATACGGAAACCGTAGCTCCCCCCAGAACACAGGAGGGGATGGTCGTGAGAAGGGAGGCAAACTTGGGGATGAATCCCGCAATGAGGATGATCACTGCTGCCAGTCCCAATACGCAGCGGTTCACCACTCTTGTCATGATCACAATACCCACGTTCTGACTAAAGGTTGCCGTGGGAAGCCCGCCCACAAAGGCGCCGATGATACTGGCCACTCCATTTCCAATAATGCCGCCGCACATCTCCCGGTCCGTAGGCTCCCGGTCAAGTCCGCCTCCTGCAGTGGATGTAAAATCCCCGATTGCCTCCACGGAGCTGACAATGTACATAATGATCATGGAAATAATGGAGGTGAGTTCAAACTTCATGCCAAAATGAAGAGGCATGGTGAACTGGAACCACCCGGCTGCTCCCACATTATCAAAGGAAACCATACCCATGGCCAATGCCACCAGATATCCCAGGAACATTCCCATGAGAATGGATGCCAGCTTGCAGATTCCCTTAGTAAAATAGTTAAAAAACAGTACAATTGCCAGTGTGGCCACAGCCACCAGCCAGTTTCTGGGACTCCCAAAATCCTCAGCCTCCACACCGCCTGCCATGTAGTTCACCGCCGTAGGGTACAGGGACAGGCCGATGGTGAATACCACAGTACCTGTCACCAGGGGCGGAAACAGCCTTGTAAGCTTTTTGTAGAACAGCCCCACCGCAACAGCTGCCAGTCCTCCTACCAGCTGGGCCCCAAATATGGTGGGAAGGTCAAATCTGCTTCCCAGGGAGATCAGCAGCGGTATGTAGGCAAAGCTGGCTCCCATGATAACCGGAAGGCCGGAACCGCAGAACCGCCCTAATGGAAACAGCTGGAGCAATGTGGCGATTCCCGATATGAGAAGCGCGGATTGGATCAGGATGATCTGCTGGGCCGGATCCACCCCGGTCACTCCTGCCAGGATAATGGCCGGTGTAACACAGCCCACGATCATGGCGACCACGTGCTGGACAGCCAGGGGAAGGGCTTGGATAAAACGGGGAATCCCGTTCAACTCAGTTACCTCTGCATATGCTTTTGTTTTATTCATATCTATCGTCTTACCTCTCTATTCTAAGATTCACAGAGCGGCAGCTTTTCCTGCCACTCCAGGTGGTGATACAGGAAAATGCTTAGCGACTGATATATTCCTCTACAACTGCATTTGCTTTTTCTACAATCTTCTCCTCATCCACACCGGCCAGTCTACCATCCTTGACCACGATTTTTCCATTTACAACCGTATAATCCACACAGCCCTTTAATCCCACTGTGCACAGCACGGATTTGGGATCAAACTGGGCTCCTACCATCTCAATGCGGTTCAAATTCACCAGGAAGAAATCAGCCGCCATTCCCACCTCAATACGTCCCAGTTCCTCCCTGCCAAGGATGCGCGCGCTTCCCCTGGTGGCCATCTTAAGGATATCATATCCGTCAGGAGCTTCCTGGCTCCAGCTTAGACGGTGCAGCAGGTAAGCCACTCTCATCTCCTCCAGAAGATTGGACCCATCATTGCTGGCCGATCCGTCCACGGCCAGCCCAACAGGAACTCCCAGCTTAAGCATCTGTGGAATCAGCGCAACGCCAGAGGACAGCTTCATGTTGGACACAGGACAGTGGGCAACGCCGGTCCCCGTGTCAGCCAGGCGTTTTAACTCTCCCTCTGTAAAATGTATGCCGTGGGCATACCACACGTCCGGCCCCACCCATCCAAGGCTCTCCATATACTCTAAGGGGCGCATACCAAAGCGGGACAGGGTATACTGCTCCTCATCCTTTGTCTCCGCCAAATGGGTATGAAGCCTGACCTTGAGCTTCCTGGCCAGCACGGCGGATTCCCGCAAAAGTTCCCCTGTGACACTGAAAGGGGAACAGGGGGCCAGGGCTACCTGATGCATGGAATACCTGCTGCCGTCATGATACCTGGCCACGGCTTCCTCCGAGTCCTTCAGTATCTCATCCACGGACTGGACCACGCTGTCCGGAGGCAGTCCCCCATCCTTTACACTCAGGTCCATACTGCCCCTGGTTGCATGGAAACGCATCCCCAGTTCATCTGCAGCATGGAACTGGGCGTCCAAAAGCCCGCCTCCCACCGTACCGGGGAACACGTAGTGGTGATCCAGGCAGGTGGTGCAGCCGGTCTTTAGCAGTTCTCCCATACCAGTTAGGGAACTGTAATAAACCACGTCCTCATCCACGTGCTTCCAGATCTCATATAAAGTTTTCAGCCATGGAAATAATTCCATGTTCTGTACCTGTGGTAAATTCCGGCTGAATGTCTGATATAAATGATGGTGTGTATTAATAAGTCCCGGATACATCACCATATTAGATGCGTCAATCACATCCGCTGCTGTTTCTTCATTCTGTCCAATACTTTCAATTACTCCATCCCGTATAAATACGTTAACACCGTCAAGCAGCCTGTCATCAGCGTCACATGTCACAAGATGCTTAACGTTCTTTACGAGCAGGGTTCCTTTCATGATTACCTCCTGATGTAAATTCCTAAACATTCTTTGCTTCATAGACTATATGACTGGTATACTGCCGGCGGCACGGGTGTCCACGATGCACCCTCATACCAGAGTATGATCCATACCCTCTGTCCGGTATATATGATACCGGCCGTATGCCGCGTGGTCCCAGCTATGTTTTAAACAGCTATATAGATATGATTTTTCAAAGAGCAATAGATACTTAACCAATATATCAATGATTGGATATAAAATCAATATCCAATATATCAAATAATTTTTGCATATTTTTGTGAAAATCTAACAATTTTTGTATTTCATCTTCCCGGGAGGTGCAATGTTATCCCGGGAAATGCAGCGTCCCCCACACCGGCGGCGTGATCGTGGAAAGCACCTCCACATAATCCTCCGTTTCATTAATACATGTATGGGGTAAATCCTCCTCTATGATAGTGGTGTCCCCCTGATGCAGCACAATGGGCTTATCCCCCACTAAAACCGTCAGCATTCCCTTTAAAACAAGAAGCGTCTCCTCGGAATGATGAACAATGGGGATTTCCGAATCCCTGGACCTTGGTTCCAGAGTGGCTTTTATCATCAGCGTTTTCGGAGAAAAATTCTGGGAAGGGAGAGGAGTAAGGAATTCATATTCCACACTGCTTTTCTTAATGCGCACAGATAAGCGCTCCTCCCGGCGTATGGTAAGATTGTGATCATTTTTATGGTCATCCATCAAAACATAGAGAGGAACATCAAACTCCCTGGCAATCTTCCTCAAAGAGGAAAGAGATGGTTCCGCCTCCTCCCGCTCCACCTGGGAGATATATCCAATTGAAAGTCCGGTCCTCTCTGCCAAATCCTTGATGGTAAGATTCTGTTTCTTGCGGTATTCCCTGATATTTGTGCCTAACATACGAAACTCCTTCTTTGGTAGTATCCCTATTTTAACGTCTTATGCCCGCTTGCGCAAGATTTTTATGCAGAAACTTTCCTGGAATCCCCCAGAAACTTTCCTGGTGTCTCCCCAGGGATTTCTACAATAATAGACAGAAGTAGTTGACCGATATTTTAACCTATAGTAAAATCAGAAGATAATATCATGCATTAATTAAGATATATACATAATTCAGGAGGATGAAATGAAAATTACAGGGATGAACATTGAAAAAGTACAGATTCCGCTGAAGGAACCGTTCAAGGTGGCTTTTACAACTGTCAGCTATCTGGAAAGTGTACTAATCCAGGTGTCCACGGATAATGGCTGTATAGGGTTTGGGGAAGCAGCTCCCTTTGCCCCTGTGACCGGTGAAACCGTGGACGGAGTTATTGCTGTGCTGGAACTGTTCAAAACAGGGCTGCTGGGCATGGACCCCATGGATATCGAGGCAGTCCACGCCATGATGGACGGCGTTATTGTAGGAAACGGCGCTGCCAAATGTGCCGTGGACCTGGCAATGTACGATCTTATGGGAAAATCCATGGGGCTGCCGGTCTACAAACTGTTAGGCGGCTACAGCAATGTGGTGCACAATGATATCACCATTGGCATCAGCAGTCCTCAGTCCATGGCAGCGGAGGCCAAGCGCCTGGTGGAAACAGAAGGTTACCATATACTGAAGATTAAGGCAGGTATCAATTACAAAGACGACATCCTTGCCATGAAACTGATCCGGGAGGCAGTGGGACCGGACATCCGCCTTCGGGCCGATGCCAACCAGGGCTACAGCGTATCCGATGCGGTCTGTGCCCTGGAAGGTTTTAAGGAGTACGGCATAGAGGCCGTGGAACAGTGCCTGCCTCATTGGGATATGGAGGGATCTGCATTTATCCGCAGCAAAGTGAACGGGATCCAGATCATGCTGGACGAGTCCATCCATGGCCCGATGGATGCGGCCAGGGCCTGCCGTCTGGGAGCGGCCGATATCCTCAATATTAAACTGATGAAATGCGGCGGCCTGTATCCCGCCTCCAAGATCAACGCGGTCGCGGAAGCCAACGGCGTTACCTGCATGGTAGGCTGTATGCTGGAAACCAAACTGGCTATCACTGCAGGGCTGAGCCTGGTGGCAGCCAAGAAAAATGTGACCGAAGCAGACTGTGACAGCTTCCTGTATTACAAAGAAAACCCAATTGAAGGCGGATTCACTCAGGAACGGGATATATTTACCCTTCTGGACGAACCGGGATTCGGAGTGTATTTTAACATGTAATTCCCCGCATATCCGGAGGAATACAAAAACAACGAAAGAGGTGCATATATGCAATTCCCGATTTTTCAGACCACGGACGAACTGCTGACCGTTATTTTGGTTATGGTGGCATTTTCCCTGTGGGTACAGAGATTCAAAGCTTTTAAGTATGTAGGGCCCGCCCTCACGGTTATTGTGATCGGACTAGTCCTGGTAAACCTCCACATAGTGCCTGGGTACCAGGACGTATACGGTGTGGTGATCACCTACTGTGTTCCTATGTCTATTTCCATTTACCTGCTGAATATCAACCTGAAGGAGCTGGCAAAGCTTTCCGGCAAGGCCCTGGTCGGCCTGGTTTCAGCCGTGTTCAGCGTCTGCCTGGTGGCAACTTTGTTTGGAGTAGTCTTCAGCGGACAAATGTTTGAGGGCTGGAAAATAGCCGGTATGTTCGTGGGAACCTA
Organism: Clostridium sp. FS41; assembly: GCF_000954015.1. Lineage (NCBI taxonomy): Bacteria > Bacillati > Bacillota > Clostridia > Eubacteriales > Clostridiaceae > Clostridium > Clostridium sp. FS41. The sequence goes on along the minus strand of NZ_JYHN01000025.1, from coordinate 40,577 downwards.
CACGGGAGGAAGCTCCAACCTCACTGCGATCGCAGTGGGTCTGGATGCAGCCAATGAGACCATTGCCGCCGCCAACGCCGCAGACTACGTGGTAGGCATGCCCACCCTGTTTTTAATGTTTGCGGCACCTGCTCTGTTCCAGAACGTACATTTTTTAAAAAGGATCTGGCCCTTCCGTCTGTCAGATGAAGATCGCATCGGCGATGGGGAGGAACCGGTTCTGATGGCTGAACAGAAATGGAGCATCCAGGACATTGCCTGGCTTTTGGCCATTGCAGTTACCATTGTGACCATTGCCACAAAGCTGTCCGCCTTCCTTCCCTCTGATTTTGCCAGCGCGGGAAGGATCCTCCTTATTTCCACACTCTCCATTGCCGCAGCCCAGATTCCGTCTGTGGGCAGGCTGAGAGGAAACTTAAACCTTGGTCTGTTCTTTGGAATGATGTACCTGTCCATCATTGGATTCAGCGTGGACCTGGCATCTTTCTTTGGCTCCACCATGACAATCACCCTGTTCTGCTTCTGCGTAATCATCGGAAGCATCAGCCTTCACCTGTTCCTTTCCAGAATGTTTAAGGTCCCGTATGAATATGTGATCCTGGGTATCACGGGAGCGATCGCAGACGGAACCACCGCATCCCTGGTGGCTTCCAGCGCCAAATGGAACCGCCTGGTCAGCGTAGGACTGCTCATGGGAGTGATTGGCGGCGTGTGCGGAAATTATGTGGGTATCATGGTGGCTTACCTGATCAAATTCATCATTGGCGCATAAGGAGGGATTGAATGGAACAATGGAATTTTTACCTGTCCGGTATTTTATATGGAATCTTCGAGCGGAGGGATGACCGGATCTTCCACTGTCCTCTGGACGTATACACCGGAATGCCGGACGAATGGAAGGAACTTGCTGAGGATGACACCTGGTATCTGGAACTGGGAAAAATGAATGTCCGAAAAGCTCTGATGGAACTGGAGGCATACGAGGCAGGGATAAGGAATACTGAGACAAGAAACACCGCGGCAGAAAACACTGGGACAAGAAATGCTGGGACAAGAAATGCTGGGACAAGAAATGCTGGGACATGGAATGAATTTAAGCGATTTGAAACTCCCGGCGGGGAGATATTTGAAAAAAGAGATGATAAGTCTTTTGTTCAGAGAAATATTAAATTCCCAAAAAATCTCATAACGGACAATGGTCAGGTAGCTGCTTTTGTCACCCCCTACCGCGACCAGTGCGCCGTACTTGTGAGAAACGGCCTGGAGGATAGGACCATTCTAAGCCAGTGGGCCGAAGTTAACCGGAATCCCCTCTGCACAGTGGAACATCCAGTAACGGAAATGGTGCCCATGCGTGACCAGGTCCGCCTGGCAACCGATATCTATCTTCCGTCAGGAGCCAAGAAGGTTCCCACCGTGCTGGTCCGCACCCCATATGGAAAAACCATGGGCATTTCCTGTTATTTTCGTTTTGTCCAAAGGGGCTATGCCGTGGTGATCCAGGATGTACGGGGCAGGGAGGACAGCGAAGGCGAATGGCTGCCCATGTACTACGAAGTGGAGGACGGGGACGATACCCTTTCCTGGATTGCCCGGCAGCCCTGGAGTGACGGCAATGTGGGTATGACCGGGGGCTCCTATCTGGGATATGTGCAGTGGGCCGCGGCGGCCAGTGAAAACCCGCATTTGAAGGCAATGCTCAGCAGTGTCTGTGCTGGCAGCCCCTTTGTGGATGTTCCCAGACGAGGCGGATGTTTTAATTCCGGCATGCTTGCCTGGGCTTTCCTGGTATCGGGACAGCATTCTGATCCCTCACTGATGGCGCGGGACGACTGGGAGGAAGTGCTGGATATCCGTCCCCTGGAAGAACTGGCTCCCAAAGCCCTGGGATATGATATCCCATTTCTGAGAAAATGGTTTTCCCATATGGATTATGACAAACTGTGGCAGCAGGGAAACTGGAAAGACAGAACCAACGCCCACCGCGTGCCTGCCCTGATCATGTCCGGCTGGTTTGACGATAACGGGATGGGCACCACGGAAGCCTTGGAACTTTACCACGATTATCAGGAGAAAAAGGTGATCCTTGGCCCCTGGATGCACGCCGGCAATGCGGATTACGATATCCATGGTTTCGCCCTTGGGACAAATGCCCTTCGCTATGATATGGACCTGATCTGTTTGGCATGGCTGGAACATTATCTCAAAGGAGTGGATAATGGCATAGACCGCACGCCGAAGGTGGAGTATTACACTATGGGAAGCAACCAATGGAAGACCGCAGACAACTGGCCGATTCCCGGCACCAGTGCACTGACCTTTTATCTGGACGGAGACCAGGAAGACGCAGCAGCGGTGAACAGAGGAATCCTGTCCGTAAGCGCTCCTGCGTCCCCTTCCTGGGATTCCTATGAATATGATCCGGAACATCCGGCCCTCCACCTTGTGGATATGTCGGAAAATGAACTGGAAGTGCCTGCGGATTACTCCCTTGAGGAAAAACGCCCTGATATCTTATGTTATTCCACCCAGGCATTATCCTCAGACCTGACCATTACCGGGGATGTGACAGCAGAGCTTTATCTCTCTTCCGACTGTGAGGATACGGATCTGGTCGTGCGCATCACGGATATGGATAGGGAGGGACGTTCCATGAAACTGGCAGACGGTGTCCTCAGCGTACGGTACCGTAACCAGTTTGAACACCCGGACTTTATGGAACCGGGACAGATCTACCCTGTTAAAATCCGTACTACCAAACTGTCCCACACCTTTTGCAAAGGTCATTGCCTGAGAGTCACAATAACCTCCAGTGCAAAAAATTTTATCTTTCCAAACCGGAACACCAGAGATGGCTTTAACAGTGTGACGATCAAAACAGCCCACAACAGGATCCACCGGGGCGGAGCCCACGCTTCGCGGGTGATGTTTAGACAGGAAGTGTGATGGAGCGTTCTGAGGGGATTTCGATTTTTGTGACTTTCAAATTGATAAGATGATTCTATAATAAATGTCGAGGTATATGAAATTAATTCATACACCCCGACATTTTTCCTTTGGTATGATCGTAATTGAAAAATTACCAAGTTCAAGTCTGCTACATGCACACAGTCTTCGCAGACTGTGACAGGCATGGGTGGACTTATAACCGCCATGCGCAGAATTTCAATCCACACAGTCCTCGCAGACTGTGACCACTGTATCAGGTGTGGACTGTGCATAATATAAGATTTCAATCCACACAGTCCTCGCAGACTGTGACGCCGCTTTCGTGTCGGCAGTCTTCTTTTCCATGATTTCAATCCACACAGTCCTCGCAGACTGTGACTTAACATACTGCTTAAATTATTCTAAAAAGCAGATTTCAATCCACACAGTCCTCGCAGACTGTGACCAAGTCGTCTGCTTCCCTTTTGAATCTGTATAGGATTTCAATCCACACAGTCCTCGCAGACTGTGACCACTTTTCACGTCTGTAGCGTGTTTGATACTCGTTATTTCAATCCACACAGTCCTCGCAGACTGTGACGCGGTCACTGGGGAGTGATGGCATGGACTATATATTTCAATCCACACAGTCCTCGCAGACTGTGACCACCTTTTATGAGCGGACAATAATCATTATTTCCATTTCAATCCACACAGTCCTCGCAGACTGTGACGAATGGATTAAGGGAAATTACTATTTGTCAATTGGGATTTCAATCCACACAGTCCTCGCAGACTGTGACCACAGGCTCTAACTATGACGAATTCTTAACCATATTTCAATCCACACAGTCCTCGCAGACTGTGACAGGCGTCAACCGGTTTATTAATGGCTGGCTTTCCAATTTCAATCCACACAGTCCTCGCAGACTGTGACTTTACAATCTTCGGGGTCGCCACTACAGTGTATTATTTCAATCCACACAGTCCTCGCAGACTGTGACCTTCACTGATACGCGTGACCAGATGCTTATCATATTTCAATCCACACAGTCCTCGCAGACTGTGACATCATCCTCTCCCAGGCGTTCCTTGATTCTCTCAAAATTTCAATCCACACAGTCCTCGCAGACTGTGACGAGTGTATATTTACAAAGTCCTGACAGTTGTATGATTTCAATCCACACAGTCCTCGCAGACTGTGACCAGTGACCTTGAGGGGTATCCTATGCTTCAAAGTATTTCAATCCACACAGTCCTCGCAGACTGTGACGAGTGTATATTTACAAAGTCCTGACAGTTGTATGATTTCAATCCACACAGTCCTCGCAGACTGTGACCAGTGACCTTGAGGGGTATCCTATGCTTCAAAGTATTTCAATCCACACAGTCCTCGCAGACTGTGACAGCTATGTGAGGAAAAATGGAATGAGGTGATGATATTTCAATCCACACAGTCCTCGCAGACTGTGACTGCAATTATGCATGATATTTACTATTAAATACAACTTACCCTCATACACAATGCACAAATCTCTTTTCATATTATACTACATCTTCTCTCGAAATCAAATATTATGTGCTTTATTTTGATGCGAATCTCCTAGACATTTTATGTTTGCTTGGGATTCGCACCATAATACTTGTATTCCCTTTTTCTGATAATATTTAATCCAAACTTTCAGTTTTGTACCCCAAAGCAATATTTATTCCAATCCCATAATATGTAAACATACACTTAACAATTGAACCTCTAAGGAGAGCAAAGAGATTTTTTTAAATTTCTGATATCAAAATCACTTAAATGATATTTCTCCAGCTTATCGTTTTCCACAATTTTGATTTCTTCACTATCTTTATGTTTTAATGTTCTTCTCGTTTCCGTAATGATAGATAAGGTCCAAATTAAAGTTTCAGAAAACAAGTCTTTCAAGGAATTGATATAAGCATTAACCTTCCCTACAGAATATGGACACTTGAGAAAAAGTAACATAAATAACACCGCGCCGAATGATTGTTTCTGTACAAGCAAAGGGCAAGAATGTAAAAAATTTGCAGCAACAAGCATAGGAAAAAATATCCTTTCAAAAAAAACGATCATTTGTGTCTACGACAGTAAAGGTGATTTTTACTAGTTGGGAACATCCCCAACCTTAGGCAAATTAAAATTTGTTTAATCAAATATTGTTTCCCAGCTTTCACTTTTGTATGCTTTAAAACACATTTTCACCTGCTCAATTGTGTTTTTTTCTTCTGCAAGCTTTGGTATTTCATCTTCATTAAAATATTTAAATTCTGTTGTTTCAATATTTTCTTGAAACTGACCGCCAAGAACAGAGCAAAGAACAAATACTTTACATACACCATAGGCATATACTGGCAAATTGTGTTTAGTTCTATCTTGAACTGCAATTATTTTATCAGCAGAAACATCTAAGCCCGCCTCTTCTTTAACTTCTTTAATAGTGTTCTCTTTTACGGATACATTTACATCAACCCAACCACCAGGTAAAGACCATTTTCCATTGTTTTCTTTTACAAGAAGAATCTTACCATTTTCAAATATAGCTGCCCTTGTATCTAGTTTAGGTGTCTGATAGCCAATTTCATTACAAAATAAATCTTTTACTTTTTCAATGGATATATCTGTTTTATGTGATAATATTTCAGCTGATATATCTCTAATTCTCTCATATCTCTCTTTATCATAAATATCTTTACCATATGTCAATCCAGCTTGAGCAAGACTTTGTAATTCTATTGCCCACTCTAACCATTTTTCAATATTGTTCATATAATATCCCTCTAATATAAATTGGTAGTGTCAAGTCTGACACCCCGTTTGTTATTAAAAACCTTGTATTTTCAAGGATTACACCGCTTTTGAAAATAAAAAAGCAATGACCTCCCCTTTTTTGATATAATGTAGTCACCACAACAAACATAATAACCAAAGGATGGGTCATTGCTATGGATAACATTATACTCTATTTACTTACTGTAATTCAAGAACAATATAAAACGATTTGCTGGCTCCTGAATCTGATCTGCAGATATATTCCTCTCAAGCAGTGGGCTTTCAATGATTCCCACTCCCCCAAATACCAGAAGTTTACCACTGACCGGCTCCCCGTCATCAAGCCCTTCATCAAACAGGACTGGCAGTTCCTCCTCGAATACTTTCTCTGGAAGTATGGCAAACCCGTCAGACCGGTCCAGCGCCGTAACGGGCAATCTATCCCTGAAGATATTGTCTGCCCCCTCTGTGGTTCCCCTCATCATTATCTCTATGATAACAATGGTGGCAACGGACAGTATCTGTGCAAGATCTGTGGCCAGACATTCATCACGGGGGAGTGTGTCACCTCGCCGGTCCGCTTCGTCTGCCCTTACTGCGGACACTCCCTCGTCCCTAAAAAGAACCGGAAATTCTTTCGCCTGCACAAATGTGTCAATCCCAAGTGCTCCTTCTATCTGCATAACCTTTCCAGGGTTGATAAAAAACATCTGGATGAGGAACATGGCATAAATAAATACAAACTCCATTACCTCTACCGGGAGTTCACCGTGGATTTCTTCCGCATGGACTTGGACTCCCTGCCAAAGAACACCTCCTCACTGAAGTTTTCCAGGCACAATGCACACATCATGTCCCTATGCCTTACCATGCATGTGAATCTCCAGCTTTCACTGAGAAAGACCGCACAGGCCTTAAACGATCTCTATAGCATCCGGATTTCCCACCAGCAGGTTGCCAACTATGCCAGGACGGCGGCTATGGTTATCAAGCCCTTCTCTGACCACTATGAATATCCCAAATCATCCGTCTTCACCGCCGATGAGACCTATATCAAAGTCCGCGGTGTCAAAGGCTACATCTGGTTCATCATGGACGCTGCCTCCCGCTCTATCCTCGGCTACCAGGTTTCCGACAACCGCTCGGTCGGACCGTGCATCCTTGCCATGCGCATGGCGTTCCGGGGCATGCAGAAACTCCCGGAAAAGTTCCGGTTCATTGCCGATGGGTACAGCGCCTATCCTCTGGCTGCCCTGCAGTTTGCAAAGGAACTGGGGGAAAGCTTCCGGTTTGACATCACCCAGGTGATCGGGCTTACAAACGATGATGCTGTCTCCAGGGAGTTCCGCCCTTACAAGCAGATGATCGAACGCCTCAACCGAACCTTTAAATCCACTTACCGGGTCAGCTGCGGTTACGATAATTATAATGGTGCAAACTATAACGCAGCACTCTGGGTCGCCTACTACAACTTCCTGCGCCCGCATAAGCACAACCATTATCAGATACTCAATAAAGTCGATATGCTGGAAGGCGCAGACAACATGCCTGGAAAATGGCAGCTCCTGATCCTGCTCGGCCAGCAGACCATCCTCCAGCTGCAGGAACAGCGCCCGCCCGGCTAAATCTGTTCTTAGATTCCGAACCGGAGGGGCGACATACAGCCATCCCGAAGGGACCTGCCCTTGATGGCACGCCAAAACAATGCTACAATGCTGTGACAACAACGGTGGGATTTTTATCTGTTCTTGAGTTCTTCGCCGTTGGTAAGACGTTCAGAGCATTGTTTTGGTGTGCCGTCAAGGGTGGCGGGAATTTCCAGTTTCTTACATATCTGCAATTTTCAAGGTTCTAATGTTGCCGGTTCTACCGGCTTCGGGTTTTCATAAATCATTTGACACTACCTATAAATTTATATCTATAGGCCCTTTTAACATATACATCATAGCTTTCGCATATGAATTTTACTAATATAATCCTGCTCTATGCGTTATAGCAATGTCAGAAACCCTCAACACGCGCTTTCGCCATTGCATGATATTTCCTTATATCTGCCCCATGGTTTTATATCATCATAAGAAATTCAGGCGCTATTTGGGCATCAAAGCATTAAAAATCATTTCTTTTTTAAGTGTTTTAGACTGATAAAAGGCCAAAAATGTTTTGATATAACATGCTTGTCTCTTTGAAAAGGATCCGCCATTTGTGCTGTCCACAACCAAACTTTATCATGCTCAAAAGTCACACTTTCTTTGGGTACCCCTGTCTTATATATGATTAACCCTGACAGGTGGCCATTTATTATAATGGAAAATATATTAAAAGAAACGGTATAAAGATCTGAGCTTACACCGTTTCTTATTGAACAAATTTAGATAAATTACTGCACCCAGCCCCCGTCACTTCCTACATAATACCCATCCGGTGTCGTGGTATTATGATACATTGCGCCGTCATCCCCGCAGTAATACCACACTCCGTTCCAGGGGATCCAGCCGGTTACCATATAGCCTGCAGCATTGAAAAAATACCACTGGCCGTCAATAAGCTGCCAATTGTTTACAGTATAGCTCTTATCCGCATTGCAGTACCACCAGCCCACATTATCCCTGAGCCAGGCACCGCTGTAGTTATTGCCTTCGCTGTCATATGAGCCATATCCGCTGTGCCCTGCGTTGATCTCATCCGCATCCTCAGAAGAGACATACCAGGTATCTGATTCCTCCCAGGAGCCCTTGTCTGAAGAGCTATAGACGCCCCTCACCTTAAACATATAATCGCCGCTTCGGGTGATATACTTGGAAAAGTCGTAACTGGTATCCGAGGTGGTGATGACAGAGGTAACGGAATTGTCATTACGGTACAGGCGCACCTCGTATTTTCTGGCATCACCGTCATCCTCCCAGTTGGCTATGCCGGATGACTCGTCCCATTCCAGTTCATAGACATCCAGGTCCCGGTCACTGCTTCCCTCCAGAGAATCCAGTGTGATATAGACAAACAATGTGCTGCTTTTTCTTGTCACGGAAGTAACCCTGCCATCCGCACCGCTCAGGTCCACATCGCTTTTGGAAAATCCGGAAGGGAAATAGTAATCATCCTCCGCATCTACCGTAACCTTCAGTTTGGGCTTGTCATTGTCATCCCATTCATCCTTTGGTTCGTTGGTCACTTCCACATCACTGACACTGTACCTGCCGGAATCAGAATATACATCCACATTGCTGGAACTGTCCCCGGCCTCGATCTCTGATTCCACCTCCAGAGATACGCTGTTGATCTCTGTTCTTGAGGCAGCCATAGCAGTGCTGCACATCAGAGTTAACAGTCCTCCGGCTATCCATATCATTGTCAGCTGCTTCACTCTCTTCATATTCCCCACTCCCTTTTTTTGCTTTATAATGGGCTGCCTTTTTATCCCATTATATACGAAAACAGGATAAAAAGGAAGGGATGGAGGCCCAGATTCCCTCTGTTAATTTTCTCTGTTATCTCCCTTTACGATTTCCCTATACTATTCTCCTGCGTTATTTTCCTGTGTTTTTTCACTGTTTTTCCTCCATTGGCTGCCTTTGGCGGTTTCCTACCGCTTGTGGAACCGGGCCTTTACAAAAAGTGGATCTAATCCCAGATTTCCTGTGGATTCTGTATCCTTACCACGGCATAGAACATCTCTGGTGTAGGAATCATTGGAAGGTATACATAGTAGGAGGGAAGCCACTGTGTGGGACTGTACTTTTCCTTTGCCCGGGATAGATCCCGGAAACCATAACACTCATTCAGATGTTCATACACAAAACACAGCAGCCGTTCCACCAGATTGGCGCTGTTCTCCTCCAGACCGGCCAAAGGCGCTACGCCCAGGCTGCCAAACTCCACGCCCTCTTTCTTAAACACCTGAAACGCTTTATGGATGATCGTTTCCATCACACCTCCCGGCGCATCCTGCCCGTGCCTTGTGACATCGGCCATATACCCTTTTTTCCCAAGAAGGGAACAAACACGATAAAGGCGGCCGATGCATAGAAATAACGCTTATCCATAGGTTGTTCCAGCCCTACTGAGCCCAGTGTGAATTTTAGCAGTCCACTCTTCTTCTGCTGAAGCCATTCCTGGGTAATCCTGTCAAATCCCTTTTCTATCTCTGTATCCCTCTGCTCCATCACCTTATATTCCCGTACCGTAACCCCGGCCTTGGCGGCATGGTTTATGTTCATAATGCTGAATATCCGGCCCTCTGCTTGTGCGGGGCTGGATCCAGGGTTTGACCGCATACAGAAAGGCGGCAAGAATACCCCCACCCTCCCCAGCTGAACCAGAAAATAACCAACTCAAATCCAGGAATCCCCTTGGCTCGGGATATCCCTTCCCCATTCCGAAAATCCTCCCTAAAATAGACAAATGCAACGGCCGGGGCTCTATCCCCGGCCATGATAACTAAGTGGGACGGATGGTGAAACCCAGAAAAACAACGGACAAAATTCATGCATAAGATAAGGACCGCAATACACCATTCCACCCTTTTTGCGCTTCATCTGCTGAAGGGACGCGGCCAGGAGCACAATGGAAAATGCCCTCTGGACCATCTTTCCCATTTCCAGTGAAACCTGCACCTTCTCGGATACGGGCAGGGACGGAAGGAAGCTGAGGATCAGCAGCGCCAGGGAGGCCAGCGCAATGATACTAATAATAGTATTTTCAAATCTGATACGGCGGTTCCGGCTCATGGTTACCTCTTTTCTTCCTATGCCTTCCATCAGGTACTCCTTTATACTCTGACAGCCTGGTACCGGGAATTTTACTTTTAGAATATCACCTGACGGATATCATTTCAAGGATTTTATCCTCCGGCACCTCCAGAGACAGTTTAAGGGAATAGGAATATGTTCCGTCTGTCCATAGTGCAAAGCTGTATCCTCCCTCATTCCCTTTCAGGGTGGCCCTGCCTATATCAAGTACTGCCTCTGTTTCATTTTCAAAAAGATTATAATCCCCTGATCGGTCCTCTGTACCAGCCCACATCCGGTATAAAGCGCTTTGGCCTTCACCACTGTAATCGATCTGGGCAACTTCTTTCCAGAATGCGGTATAAGTCTTATCAGTCACATCAAAGGGAAGGGAGGACAACTCAATGACCTCAAATCCCACTGCCTCGGAAAGACTCTGGAGGGAGGCGCATTCCTGGATATCCGGCACCACCTGGACTGCAGGATCCTTAGGTTCCATGGGAGCCTGTCTGAGAAGTCCTCCCGGATAAAGAGCCGTACCTGCCAATATCACAACAAGGCAGACCGCTGCTGCCAGTGTTTTTACATAAGAGGGCAATCCCTTCCTGGGAGGAGCCGGTACCAGGTTCATGTCCCGGATATTCCCCAGGATACGCCGGCTCATCTCATCCGTCACACTGGCTCTATCCATAATCTGTTCATACCGTTTCCTCAAAATCATACACCTCCTTTAAGATTTCCCTCAGTTTTCCCCGCCCCCGGCTCAGGCTGGAACGCACGGTCGCCTCCTTCATTTTAAGGATTGTTCCAATCTGAGCCGTGGAGTATCCCTCGTAATAAAACAGATGGATCACTTCCCTGTACCGGACAGGCAGTTCCCTTACTGCCTCCCACACAAAAGACAGATCCTCCCGCTGTTCCGCAGCCAGCGTATCCCTCAGTTCATCCGTATATCGTATCTTATTATATTCAATCCGGTTCTTACTAAGGTTTGCCGCCACACGCAGCGGCCACGCCTTTTCATGATCCTCATTTTCAAATTCCGGGGCATTTTTCAGAAATCGGACCAGTGTATCCTGAAGGATCTCCTCCGCATCACTCATATTATGAAGATATGAGTAGGTAAGGCGTATAATACTGTTCCCGTAAATCCTCATGATCCGCTCCGCCCGTTCATTGATCCGTTCATTGAACCGTTCATTGATCCGTTCATTTAGCTTTCCATTAAATCTTTTATCCTGTATCCCACGGACCCGTTCCCTGCTTCCGGCTACCCTGGTAAAGCGCTCTCTTCCCACTGCTGCCATCCGTAAGATCCTGATTCCTATTTCCCGGATCCGCTGTGCAAACACATGTTCCAAACATACACATATCATGTCTGTCCCCTGCCTCCTGACTATCTGACGTTCTTAACCAGCTGCTTCATTTCCCCGCTGCCCACAGCCTTGCGTACCCTGATTTCTCTGTCATGCGCTGCATCCCGAAAGATCAGTTCGATCATTCTCTCCTCTGACACACGTATCACTGGTTTTCCCCAGTCTTCCGGCATTTTCATGACCTGGATCTCAAAACCGGCTCTACGGCCGGCCTCATTAAGGCTCCCGCATTCCGTAAAGGGATTTACCATCCCCGCCATACTGCCTGCCAAGGCAGGCTCACCGGCAGCATCCAAGCCGCTGCCCACAGCCGGATCACATAACATCATGGCACAAAGTGTTAATACAGCTATTTCTTTCATCATAATTATTTCCTTCTTTCCTGATTCAATTAGACTGCCTTTTGGCGGTTCTGTTATAAATACAGTTAAGGAGATAAAAATGTTGCAAAAAATTATTAAATTCAAAAAAGGCTGCCGCCTGCAGTTGAAATTCAACTGTCTGCGATAGCCTCTTCCTATATCAGTTCAACTTAATAACACCTCTGTCCACATAGCTTTGGACCGCTGCCTTTATGGTTTCTACATTTGTGTACCTGGGTTCATACCCCAACAGGTTCCTGGCATTTTCTATACTGTAAAAGCCGCTTCTGGCAATGTGGAAATAAGTGTCGCTGGTTTCCGTTTCATCACCTATATACTCACACCAGTCTTTCCATGGGAGAAAACCGATCTTAGGCTCCTTTCCAAAAAATCCATACATGAGTTTTGCATAGCCGTACAGTGTGATGGACTGGCTGCCCACTGCATGGAAGGTTTCCCCTAACGCCTGATTCCGATGGGTGATCGCTTTAAAGAACATCTGCGCCACATCCTCGCCATGTACATGATGTAAGGTCTCCATTCCGAAATTAGGAAGGAAGATCTCCTCCCCTTTAGCTATTTTTTCAAACACAACCGGTGTTTTATTGGCCCAGGGATTCATGATGGTCCAGCCCGGACCGGAGATCTGTCCCGGCATAATGATCGTTGCAGGAAAACCGGCTGTGTGATACTGCTCCCTCAGGTAAATCTCACTTTGGAATTTATTAAAACCGTAATCATCCAATGGTGCTTTCTGCAGATCAGCAGGATCAGCAGGCAGTATTTCGGCCCTGCCATGGGCCCATACGGAAGAGCAGAACAGGTAGTGGGAAAGCTTTGTACCCTTTAGAGCTTCTGCCGTTGCCTTTGTATCTTCTATATGGAAATTGATCAGATCGACCACAATGTCCGGCTCCATGCCTGCAATCTTATGAGCAAATCCTTTGTCATTTTCCCTGTCCATGATCACAGGAGTCACATAATCCCATGCCTCATCCTCCACATACGGCCTGCTTATTCCACGGGTAATATTGATAACCTCATAGCCGGCACGGACAAGCATTGGAATAAGATATGTACCAATGTGGCCGCATCCGCCTGTCACAACAACATTCATTGAATTCCTCCTTTTCCGATAGAACACATTATAGTCTTTCTAACAATTATACACCCCGTCATCCGTGGCCAGCAAGTCAAATCCCCCCATCAGTTCTCTCATCACCCGATCATCCAGGCGTCCAGTGATCAGGATATTTCCTTCCGGCCCATTAAATGAAATACCGTTCCAGAGAGGTCCCTCCCATATCCGGATGCCAAATATCTCTCCTGCTGTTCCCCCTACCAGGCTCCGGGCTTTTTGATCCAGAAGTTGTCTCTGCTGTTCCGGTATAAGGAATTCCGCCTTGGAAAATATCTGTTCCCATCCGTCACTGTACTTTGCATGTTCTGTAAACAATACATAGTGCCCGGTGCAGCCATTCATTCCTCTACATCATTAAATGCCAGCCGGAGTGCATGTATGAAACGATCATAAGAATAATCCTCCAGCCCATTGCAGAGAATGCAGTCCTCCATGGTATCCGTGGATATTCCAAACAGGGCTACATCCACATCACCTGCAGGGTAGAGGATGGTTTTAGCGTTTCAGGTTTTCAATAATAATTTCCCCTTGATCCCCAAATGGCGGAGTCAGTGAATATGCTAAATATGACATTTACTATCAATTATTGTATACATTTCATTATAACAGCCGGAATTAAGCTATATCAGTTTCCATTAAATATAGAGGGGGGATTATATCTATTACACAATGGAAAAAGGGATACCTGGGAAAAATATTTTAACCTTTTCTTTTTGCCGTAGCTCAATGCAAAAAGCCGCATTCTCATAATAGAAGATTGCGGCTCTTTAACACTTTTTTTCTACAGCTTCGGAATATTCAAATCAAACATGCTTGCCAGCGAAAACCAGGAACCGTCATCCGCATAGTGAACAAGGGTGGCATACGCACTTCTTGTCACAAAACGACCTTCAGGGGAATGGTTCGCACACACATGCACCACTTCTTCCGGCAATTCACATGTGATTGCGATGTAAGTTCCATAAGCCGGGTGCCGCACATTGGGGGCTCCTGTTGTCTTATGGTTTTCTCCCCAGCGCTTTCTGTTCTCAGGACTATACTCATAAGGCTTGCCTACATCGTGCAGGAGTGCGCTGGCTATTAATATGTCTTTGTCCAGTCCTAAATCCATTTCATAAGCCCTGGATAGATTTTCATACAGACTTAGCGTATTGTATCCAACCGCGCGGATGTGCATACTCTGGTCTCCCAGCGCACTGGCCTCGGGCATACCGGAGCCTGGCATTTCTTCAATTTGTTTAAAGCCGTTGATCTGTAACGCATACGTCCATGCATCCGCAGTCTTGTTTCGCAGTTCCTCATTCTGAATATCCATAATCTGAGGAAGTGTTTTAAAAACACCCTCCCGTATTTCCTGATCAAGTTCAATCGGTATCATATCACAACTTCCTTTCCTTTTATAAATATTTTATTCTATTTACATAATTAAATTAGGTAACCATGTGGTAAGCGGAGGACAATAGGTCACTATCAGCAGCGCAATAAAATTAACTGCCAGCAGCGGAAGCATTGCCTTTGTAATCCTTTCAAATGAAAGACTGCTCACATTTGACAGAGCAAACAACACCATACCTACGGGCGGAGTCAGCATACCTATTGTAATATTCAGGATGCAGACAATTCCAAAATGCAGCGGATCAATACCAAAGGATGCGATCACCGGCATCAGAATCGGCACCAGGATTACAAGAGCGGCCAGGCTCTCCATAACCATTCCCACCAAAAGTAAAAAGATATTGATAACCAGAAGGGCGATGAATTTATTTGTAACCACGCTCAGGAACACCGCTGCCAGCTTGCCCGGGATTTGCTGTGCAGTAATAATGTATCCAAATGCATTGGCACAGCTCACAATAAAGAGTACACTCATGGCGCTGGTAAGGGTATCGTCCATGATTCCAGGCATATCCTTCCACTTCAGATCCCGTGTCAGAAAGCCTTGGACAAGCGCGTATAACACAGCTACCACCGAAGCCTCTGTAGGAGTACAGATACCTGTTATGATCCCTCCCAAAATAATAACTGGCGTCAACAATGCAGGGAAAGATGTGACGAAAGATCTGCTCAAATCCCGGAATCCACCAAAGGGTGTACGGGGATATTCCCGCTTCTTAGCCACTATATACACATATATCATTTGCACCACCGCCAGACAACATCCTGGCAAAATACCTGCAATAAACATTTTTCCTACAGATACACCACTGGCCACACAGTAGACCACCCCCGATATGGTAGGAGGAATAATCGGCCCAATGCAGGAAGATGCTCCAGTAATAGCTACTGCAAACTCCTCATCATAGCCATTATCCTTCATAGCTTTAATTTCGATGGCTCCCAGACCTCCGGCATCAGCCACCGCCGAACCGGACATTCCTGCAAAAACCACAGACGCCAGTACATTGGCATGCCCCAGACCTCCAGGAATCCATCCTATAGTCTTCTTACAGAAGTTAAAAATCCGATCCGTCACCCCGCCCCGGTTCATAATATTACCTGCCAATATAAAGAAACTCAAGGCCAGCAATGTGAAGCCGCTGGAGCCCTGTACAGCTCGGGAAACGATCATGTTCAGGCTCTCCCCATACACCATGGAATAGATAATAGAGCTGCACAGCATGCAGTAGGCAACGGGCATGCGTATGACCATAAATCCAAAAAAACATAAAAATAATAGTGCCATCCCCCATTATCCCCTTTCTCTCAATTCCTTGTTGATACAGCGGAACACCTCAATCAGACGCAGCAGGATGTAACAGGCCGCCAGTATAAACCCCACTGTAATAAAACAGTAAATCCAGCTTTGTTTCATCCATGGAATTGTATTCATCTGAATATTCTTTTTAAGAGTAAATTTCCAACTATATTTAATCATGTAACAAGTACAAAACAGCATGATGCCGTTAGATGCCAGATCAAACAGCCATTGTACGGGACGCGGGACCTTGTCGTAGACCAGGGATAATTCCGTATGCTGCTTCTTATGAAAACAATAGCCAATCCCTGCAAAAGCCAGCGTGCCCTGCATCATAGTAATTACCTCATCTGTCCAGATGATTGGATTATTGAACGCAAAGCGCATGATCACATGCAGGGACAGCACTAACAGCATGAATGTCATCACAGCTATAAAAAACGTCCTCTGAACATGATAAACTATGCTTTCTAACTTCTTTACCATACCGCACTCCTTTTTTGTGAAATTGAAAGCCGGACAGGGCCGGCTTTCTCCTGCAGAGCTTACATTGCCTGAATCGCCTCATACATACCATCAACCCACTGATCTTTAAACTGGTCGTACATAGGCGCAATCTTTTCACGGAAGGATTCAATATCAGGCTCTACGATTTCACTATATTTTCCAATCTCTTCAATATAGCCCTGTTCCTGCTCGATCGCCTTGGTATTATGCTCCTTGGCAACTTCCTTGGCGCAGTCGTACATAATATCAATCTGCTCCTGAGTCAGCTTCTGCATAGCCGTATCGCTCATGAAAATACTCAGCATCTGAAACTGGTGGTAGGTCAAGTTCAAATAATCCTGAACCTCATAGAACTTCATTGCAGAAATGGAAGCAGGAGGATTCTCCTGTCCGTCCACAGTGTGCTGCTGAAGCGCCAAATAGGTCTCGTTATACGCAATTGGTGTAGGAGAAGCACCCAACTGGGTAAATGCAGCAATTGGAAGAGGTTCATTGGCCGCGCGCATCTTTAATCCGGCCATGTCATCGGCGGTTTTCAGCGCCTTTCCCGAAGTGGTCATCTGGCGGGCCCCATAATACAAATCTGCAAGTATATTTACGTTACATGCCTCTGCCAGACCGTCAACCAAAGTCTGATGGGAATCACTGTCGTAAAATTTCATCATATGATCCAAATCCCTGAACATGTAAAAGGCTTCTACAATCGTAAATGGTGTATAACGTGACGTATACTGGCCCGTGGCAGAAATATATAAATCCACATCTCCCTCTGAGCAGGCCTCTGCAAGTTCTGTATTAGTTCCAAGTGTCTCGCTGGGATATACGTCAATATGGATTGCGCCTCCTGACCGTTCTTCCACCAATGCGGCAAAGTTCTCCGCAGAAGTGTTGATCAGATGCTCGGTAGACTGTGTATGGCCCAGGCGGAGGGTAACTGTTTCTGCGCTGGCCGCTGCCCCTGAATCAATAGTTTGCGCTGCTGCCTCTGTCTGTGCCGCAGCTGAAGCTCCAGTTGTATCATTCTTGTTGTCTGAAGAAGTACCACAGGCTGTCAATGACATGGCTAAAACAAGTGACATTGTAACTCCCATAACTTTTTTTAACTGTAATTTTTTCATAATGTCTCTTCCTTTCCTATTTATCCTTTTATTATATCTTTTATTCATTCCCCAATAGCTGGCCGCCTGTTTTTATGCAGACCTTTCTCCATCCCGGCTATTGGTATAAAATCAAAGCTATCATCTCAAGTGGAACATCGCCCGCATTTTCTATTGCATGTCCTTCTCCGGCTCCGGTAAAAGTAACATTCCCCGCTGTTACGGTCCGGATGACGCCGTTATCATTAAATTTACCGACTCCACTTAAAATATAGTATGTTTCAGATTCATTTTCGTGGATATGATAGCCAATTCCCGCCCCCTGGTTCACAGTAGTATGTGCAAAAATCCTCCCTTTACCATACATATCCTCCTCTCCATTTAACAGGGAACGCACTGTTATCTCCCCTAACCCATGGAAAGGAGCCGGTTTGCTTTCATATGGAATTTCCTCTTTTTTTCTGACCATTGTATCTCCTCCCGTTTTTTATAAGCATAATATATTCTTATTGCATGCTTAAAGTATACAACACGGTTTTTAGTATTTCAATAGCATATTTGCTTAGATTTTAAATATATTTTTATGCATTTCTACCTAAATAGATCCAGGACCATGTAGATACTTTTCACAAATCCCCCCCTCTTTTTATGGTGATTTTCAATCTTGTATAATAGTAAAAATCAGCTTATAATAATCATGTTGTATACTTTTTGTTTCTTATATTAAAACCATATTTTGAGAAAAGAAGGGGTTACTTATGCCGAAAACCGGAAATCGTGATTTGAAAAATCATGCCTATCAGATAATAAAAGAGCGTTTGATCAACTGTATTTATGAGCCCGGTTCTTTCATAAATGAAAGCCAGCTGGCAACGGACCTTGGTTTAAGCCGTACGCCTGTCCGTGAAGCCATCAACCGACTGGAATCGGAAGGGCTTGTAAAGGTCATGCCTAAAAAGGGGATTTTCGTGTCAGATATCCAGCTCAGTGATGTCCTGCAGATTTTTCAGGCAAGGATTGAGATCGAGCCGGTAGCGCTCGGCATGGCAGCCCCTCATTTACCGACAGAGGAACTGTTGCATTTCCGCAATACTTTTACCCAGGATTTTCCTGACATTCAAAATGCCTTCCGTCTGGATACGGCCATGCATCTTTTTATCATTGAGTATTGTGGAAACCGATATATTATTGATATGATGCATAAACTGTTTGATGATAACACAAAAGTGGTCATTGCAAGTAAACAGAACAGGGTACAGATCCATGATGCCCGTTTAGAACATCTGGATATCATCAACACTTTGATTGACAAAAATTATGAAAAAGCCGCCATATTAATGAAAACGCATATCGAAACCTGCCGCCGTGCCGCGCTGGACTATTTTTATTCGATGGAATCCTACAATACCATTTCACCGGAAACATATAAAAATCATCTGAAAATATTGTAAGGAGATTTTATGCTGCCAGATCATACTTTCTATCCACCAATGGAATTGCTTATCCTTGAAAGTTTCGCGGACCGCTGTGCCAAAACCACCGGACAGACCAAATTTTTTTATACCCTGCTTCAAGATAAAGTTCCTGCTAAAATAATCGTGGAGAAGCTTACAGGGCGGACAAATACCCTGGTGTATGATGATGCCGGCCTTCCATCCCTGATGGTAAGGATTCCTTGTTTTGATCTGGAACAGGTGATCCCCCATGCTGGAAATGCCGTTCATCCCATGTTTCAGACATCCCGAGGCCAAGTACAATATGTCTGGCTCTCTAAATACCAGAATATCACAAAAAGGGGACGTGCTTACAGTCTTCCGGACCAGTGTCCCAGAAATTTTATCAGCTATGATGAAGCATTAGAATGTTGCCAGGCCAAGGGACCAGGCTGGCACCTGATGACGAATTACGAGTGGGCTGGGATTGCCCTGTGGAGCCGCGCCCGTGGAATTGTCCCCCGTGGAAATAATTCCAATGGAAGCGACTGTGGACACCCGGAAGATACCTGCACCCTTATGTCTCCCCTGCCGAACGGCTCCGGCGGACCGGCCCTGACCGGAAGCGGTCCCATTTCCTGGGCTCACGACCATACGATAAACGGTATCTTCGACTGCAATGGTAATGTGGCTGAATGGGTTGGCGGTCTTAGGATGCTGGATGGAAAGCTTCTGTGGCTGAGACCGGAGTATTCTGCCATCCACGAAGCCCAACGGCGAAACAGCTCCTTTTGGAATTCCATGCTGCCTGATGGCCGGTTCATGCCCGCTGATTTCCCCAATACCCTTCATTTTGACTATACATGTCCGCCGCCTCCTGCCGGAGGAACTCCTGATTTCGCCCTGTCGCTCTCCCGTACATATCCGCAGCATATATACGAACAACTGGTTCCTGGTATGGATTCCACATATGGTCACATGCCCTTTTCCGATTTTTCCTGTCTTACAGAATTGTCTGCTCAGGCCTTACTTTTCCTCCGCGCGGCCTGTGTTTTTCCTATGGAAGATGCCTGCGCTCCCGGTGATCTGTATTTTCGCAATCATGGGGAAACAGCTGCTCTCCGGGGCGGGCATTGGTATCACGAGAAAAGCGCGGGTATGTTTTGGCTGAATCTGGCGCACACTCCATCCTATACAGCCAGGCGCATTGGCTTTCGCTGCGCCTGGATCCCGGATGAGGATGTTGTTATCTGAAACGTTCTGTCTCCATTACAAACGTATCCCCGGCCGTGCAGCCTCCGTCCACAAATACAGTCTGTCCCGTCATGTGGACGGAGCCAGGTGAGAGCAGCATAATCACAGGCGCCACCAGCCATTCTGTTCTCCCTGCGCACCCCCGCGGTATACTCTCAATCCGCTTTTCATATGATCTTGGATTCTCTTCAATCTGTTTCCTGTTAATATCCGTGACTATCATTCCGGGTGCCACTGAATTGACATTAATCCCCTGTTGGGCCCATTCAATTGCCAATGCCCTGGTAAAGCTGTCCACTGCAGCCTTGCTGGAGGCGTAGGCTGTGTAGTATGCCTTCCCTTTCACAGTACTGAGGGAGGAAATGTTAACAATACGGCCTTTCTTTGCTCTTAGCATATAGCCTCCCGCATATTTACAGCAGATTGCCACTGATGTAAAGTTTGTGTCCATAACCTTCTGGAAATCACTGAGCGTCATCTTCTCCAGGCTTTCAATTATATTCATTCCTGCTGCATTTACCAGTCCGTCAATTCTTCCAAAGTGCCGGTCAATCTGTTCCATTGCCGCTTTTACAGCCTCCTCATGGGTCAGATCCGCAATAACACAGAGTACATCCTTTTCTGTGGATAAATTCGGGCAATGAAGCGCCTCCAGAACTTTTTCCCGGCTTTTTGAGTTTCTTACAACAGCCGCCACCCTGCCGCCCAAATCCCGGATCGCCCGGCACAGCTCCAAACCGATACCTCCTGCGGCGCCTGTAACCACGATCACTTGGTCTCTTATGCCATACAACTGATCCAATGTGTAACTCATCTGTCAATTCCTCCTTATTCTATCTGCCATCTATTGAAGGCTTTGGACACTCTCCACAATACCTTTGGAATCCAGGCCAAAAAAGCCCAACAGTTCAGGAAGGCTTCCTGCTGTCCCAAATGTTGTCATTCCTAACCTTTTAAAATGCTTCGGATGTACATTATGTTCCACCAGCGCCTCAGCCACAGCGCTTCCCAAACCACAGACCGTACCATCCTCCACTGTTATGACGCTCCCGGCCCCTTCACAGCAGCCCGCTAGGGTATCTACATCCAGCGGTTTTATCGTATACATATCCAGAACCGTAACCATAATCCCATCTTCTTTCAGCTGGTCAGCTGCCCTAGCAGCTTCAGCCACACAAGGACCACAGGCCACGATCACCGCCTCCCTGCCATAGCAACGGACATGTATTGCCTTTCCAAACTCAAACCTCTGATTTTCTTTATAAACTACAGGTGTTGCCCCCCTCCCGAGGCGCAGATAAACCGGCCCCTGAAGATCTGCTGCCATTTTCACAAATGCCTTTGCAGCAACCGCATCCGCAGGACAAAGCAGCGCCATATTGGGGATAGTCCTGACAATTCCGATATCCTCTGTGCCCTGATGTGTTACCCCGTCCGTATCCCCTGACAGTCCAGACAGTCCCGCGGCCACCTTTACATTGAGGTTGGGATATGCGGCAAATGTACGTATCTGCTCCAGCCCACGCATAGAGAGGAAGGGGCTGTAACCCACGGAAAAGACACAGCAGCCTTCTGCCGCCATGGCGGCGGAAGCTGTCAACATCCCCTGTTCGGCAATTCCAAACTCAAAATACCGGTCCGGGTACTTCTCTACAAATTTATTCAGGGCAAACGAACGATAGGTGTCTGCCGAAGTAGTTACTACATCATCCCGCATTCCTGCCAGCTCTACCAGTCCCGTACCAAAGCCTGTCCGTGTAGAAACCATCTTATTCATATTTCCCTGCCTCCTCTGCCAGCTCCTCAACTGCAATTTTATATTCCTCATCATTGGGTGCTTTCATATGCCATAGATACTGGTCTTCCATATAGGATACGCCCTTTCCCTTTACTGTTTTGGCTATGATCACAGAAGGGGTTCCTTTAGCAGCTTTAGCTGTAGTAACTGCGTCCAGGATCTCCTCCATGTTATGGCCGTCAATGGTTTGAGTATCCCATCCAAAACTTTTGAATTTCATCTCCAGATTCCCCAAATCCTGAATATCGGCAACCCTTCCCCCTGACTGCAGGCCATTGCAATCCACAATCCATATCAGATGATCAAGATGCGCATTTCCGGCATACATAGCGCTTTCCCATGCAATTCCTTCCTGGAGCTCCCCATCGCCGCAGATAACATAGACATAATGACTGCTCCTGTTCTTCTTCCCAATCAGGGCCATCCCCAGTGAGGCCGCCAATCCATTTCCAAGAGAGCCTGTGGTCATATCCACCCCCGGGCACTTGCGCATATCGGGATGTCCCTGCAGACTGCTGTTTAACTTCCTGTATTCCATCAGATCCTTCTCAGGAAAGAATCCCCGTTTAGCCAAAGCCGCATAGTAGATGGGGCATGCGTGCCCTTTGGATAAGACAAACCTGTCCCTGTCCTTTAAGCCCGGATCGGCCGGATCAAGCTTCAAAATGTAAAAGTACATTGCCGTAATCAAATCTGCCATGGATAGACTGGGAGCCGCATGGCCTGTTTTGGCATGATAAACCATTTTAACAGCATCCAGCCGCAATTCATAGCTCTTTTTATATAAATCCCTTATCTCCTCCCGCATTCCATATCCTCCTTTCTGGAAACCACACTGCGGACCTCATTAACAATCGAATCGGTTCCAAGGCCAAATATCTCCACAAGTTCCTCATAGCTCCCGCTCTCTGTGTAGCAGTCACGTATTCCGAGTCTGGATATCTCTGCCTGGATCTTCTCCTCTGCCAGGACTTCCAGTACCGCGGTTCCAAGCCCGCCAATAATTGAATGTTCCTCCACAATAACCACTGCTCCCGTTTCACCCGCTGCACGGATCACAGTCTCTCTGTCCAGCGGTTTTATTGTAAACATATCAAACAGTCTGGCCCTGATTCCCTGAGCCGCAAGAATTTCCACCGCCTTACCGGCCCTGTAAACAGATAGTCCTACGGCAAAGATAGCCGCATCCTTTCCTTCCGAAAGCTGCTTTGCTTTTCCAATTTTAAAGTTTTCTCCTGTATCATAGATGTTTTCATATCCGTTTCTGGGTATGCTGACATAGGCTGGTCCTTTATAATCCTCCACCAGCATTTTCACCATCCAATCCAGCATAATGCCATCGGAGGGCGACATGACCAGCATTCCGGGAATTCCCCGCATCACGTTAATATCCTCGATCGCATGGTGTGTGGCTCCATCATATCCTCCTCCCAGGCCATTGTTAGAACCTACGATACGCACATTCAATCCAGAATATCCAATCAGTGCCTTAGCGGATAATGCACACATGGAAGACGCCAGTGTGGCAAAGGTATTGACAAATGGAATGAATCCGCTGCAAGCAAATCCGGCCCCCATGGCGGCCATATTGCTTTCTGCAATTCCTACATCAAATGCCCTCTCAGGATAGGCCGCTGCCATCATACAGGTCTTGCTGCTGTTTGAGAGGTCGGCGTCCAGAACTACTACCCTGTCATTAAGACCAGCATATTTAACAAGACTTTCACCGTAAATATCCCTTAACGCCATTCCCATCACTTTATACCTCCCAGTTCTTTCATTGCCTGCGCGTATTCTTCATCTGATACAGCCTTTCCATGGTATTTATTTGTACCTTCCATAAAAGATACCCCTTTTCCCTTAATAGTATCTGCGAGAATCACACATGGTTTCCCATTTCTCATGCTTTTTGCCTTCTCAATGGCCGTATAAATCCCGGCTATCTTATGTCCGTCACATGTCAGGACATTCCACCCAAATGATTTCCAGCGCTCCTCCATATGATCCATGGGCATGACCTGGGCCGTGGTCCCATCTAACTGAACTTTATTCCAATCCACAATACCGATCAAATGGTCGCATCTGAACTTCACCGCAGACATGGCCGCTTCCCATATCGTCCCTTCATTTAATTCCCCGTCACCCATCACGGTAAATACATAGGCATCGTTCCCCATAAGCTGGTTGGCGCAAGCCATTCCTACTGATGCCGACAGCCCAATGCCTAAAGGTCCTGTGGACAACTCCACTCCCGGGGTTTTCGCAGAACAGGGATGCCCCTGAAGGCGGCTGCCCGGCTGCCTTAATGTATGCATTTCCTCCTTTGGAAAAAAGCCTTTTTCACAAAGGCAACGGTAAAGCATGGGCGCTCCATGTCCTTTGGAAAGTACAATCCTGTCCCTGCCGCTGTCATACTGGTTTTCTTTTGAAATATTGGCGCACTCCATGTACAGCGTTACAAGGATTTCGCACTCTGACAGCGAGCCTCCCGCGTGTCCTGTCTGCAATTCATGAAGAATTGATATAATGTCAATCCGAAACTGGCGACAAAGTGCTTCCAACTCTTTTTCTCTTTCCTCTGTCAACTTTATCATCTGTTCACCTCACATATCTCCTGCACTTCCTTTACACAAAGACATGGACTTGCATATACCGGCAATCCTGTGTCTTTCTTGAGAGATGCTTCCATTCCCGCCATGGAACCCTGCGCTAGAATCAATACGTCCACCTCTCCCGCCATGACCTCTGCTTCTTTTCTGATAAGATCGTCATGAAGTTCCGGTCGTCCCTGACTGTTAGCCTCATATGCCCCCTGTGCCACTCTGCCGATCACCTGGACATTCCTCCCCATATCTGCGGCCAGGCGGCGAATATAAGATGCCGTAGGCTCCATGGTGGTCGCCAGGGATGCCACCACGCCAATTCTATCCCCATGCTGTAAAGCCTTTTTAATCATGGCCCTGTCTATACGGATAACCGGTACACTCAGTATTTTATCTGCCGCTTCCGCAACCTCTCCCACAGAAGAACAGGCGCTGATGATCACTTTGGGATCCCACCTGGCAGCAGCCTGGAAGTAATGCATCATGCGTTCCCTCACCCTGTCCGTGACTCTGCCGTGTTCCACAACCTCCCTGATCAGACTGTCATCTGCGATATTTACTATCCTGCAATCCGGCAGCGCTGCTGAAAGTTCTTTTTTCATAGTGTTAATCAGGCCTCCCATAGAGGTATAAACCACCACAACCGTATCCATAACCGATTCCTCCATTAATCCATGTATTTGTTAAAACGAAGAACAATCTTCCCCGTCTCAGGACGCCTTTGGCCGGCAAGGGCAAAGGCCTTTTTTGTATCCCTGAAATCAAAAACATCCGTAATTATCCTGTCCGCGTGCTCCTGATACTGCCTAAAATTTGAAATCACAGGTGCAAACTGATGCATTTGAAGTCTTGAAGCCACGATTTTCAACTGCTTTCTCATGGCCTTATAGCCATCAAACATAAAGGGCACAGCCGCTACCGGCACGAATCTTCCGCATGGGGACAGCATGTCAATCGCTTCCTCATCCAACTGCACGATACCTGCGCAGTCCGCAATAATGTTAGGTCCATAGCCTCCGGTCAGTTCCATGACCCTCTCCCTGAGATTATCCCTGGTGGAATCTATTACATATGGTATTCCAATTTCTCTGGCCATTCTAAGCCTTCCGTCACTAATTTCACTAATCATTACCATTGCCCCCATATGTATAGCCGTATCTGCAAGCATGAGACCAATAGGTCCAGCCCCATATATCAGCAATGTGTCTTCTGGTGCCAGTTCAGCCCGGGCACATACCTGTGCCGCTATGGTATAAGGTTCGATCAATGCAGCTTCATTCCAGCTGATCCAGTCAGGAATCCTGTGCCACTGCCGCTCATCTGACACAAAGTATTCTTCCAGTCCCCCGGACATATTGCAGCCTGTCACTTTCACTTGTGCACACACATTTCCTTCACCTTTTAAACAGGCGTAGCATTGGCCGCAATACGAGATCGGCTCATGGACAACACGGTCTCCTTTCTTTAAGCCCTTAACTTGCCCTCCTATCTCTGTGACAACCCCGGCAAACTCATGTCCAGGTATCCTTTTTTGTCCCATGGATAGAGAATGATGTCCCTCATAAATTTTAATATCTGTTCCACATATACCAACTGACTCAACTTGTACTTTGACAGCGGTAGGGCTGCAGATCTGCGGTTCTTCCACCTCAATAAAACCGGCAAATCTGGTATCCTCAATCATAAACGCTTTCACTTTATCCTTCTTTCTGCCATATCAAAATTGATTCTGACGATCTTAGGTATTATTTACTGCCAGCAGCTTCCTACTCCTATAAACTAGCTCCGAGGCATCAAAAAGTATATAGTCATTATCTGCTTTTATTAACAAATTCTGTACTTTTCATGCTGTATATTTCGTTTTTTATTTGCATTTTACGAAATAGGCCACTACATCTTAAGATGTTCCTTATGCTTTTGCTTTTACTTTATACTGTTTCTCAATGTCCAAATCTTGTCTTTTCAAATTTTATATACTATAATAAAACCAAATAAATTCTTATTCTTTAACATTACAGGGAGGAACAACCATGGAGGTCCTGATTGCTATTTTTTTATTAATGGCAGTGTCTGGCATTGCATATATATTCTACAAAAGATATCGTTCTCTCCTTGTGACATATTCGCATGACCAAAAAGAGATAGCTGCATTGCGTTCCATTCTAGATCTTAATCAGCAGGTTCTCCAGTCAAAGCTACTACTTGACTTGTGCTGCGGAACAGATTACAGAAAAGAAGGCATTGTAAAAAGTATTGCCTTTTTGAAACTTGAAGAACGATTGAAATGTGTGTCTGTTGTGTTAATACAGGTTCCGGTTTCCATCCAGCTCTTTTACAATCTCCACAAATCCGAGTTCAGCGATGCCCAAAAAAATCTGCTGCATACATGCCAGACCGCTTCGGACAACTATTTTCCGTCTTATTGGTTATGGGAAAATCCCGGAACAATTGTTGGTATATTGGATATGTCTAAGACACACTCAGATGACATCCGTCTTTTGGGTATGAATAAATTGGGGGGTGTACTGCAAAGTGTTTGTGCTTCCGGCAATGATAAACCTCCCATAATCGCTTTTGGAACCATCACGTCTTCCATTGAAGAGCTTCATCAATCCTATAGCGCTGCCGCGGAACTTTTAAATCACAAGATCCATAATCATCTGATCATTCCCTATTGCTATGAAGAGTTTCAGCGTTCGGAAGTACAGTTCGATTATAACAAGCAACAACTTCTTTCCAGATATATCCGCCTGGGCAAATCACCGGAGGCCGAGGACTTTCTAAAGTCCTATTTTTCCGTTATCCACGCCAATCCCAATACCTCTGTTGCATCAGTAAAGGAAACAGCATCACAAATTATCAATGTAATAATAGAGACAACAAAAGATATGCCTGTTATTTATGCAGACTGTGTAAAACTTCAAGAACAGGTTCTGGAAGATCTGAACAGAATGGCAAAAGTTCATGATTTTGGTCAACTTCTTCTACCCCTTGTTCAGGATGTATGCGGCCTTGTTCTGGCAGCCAGCGCTAATAAAGGGAAAGTAAAGATTGACCATCTGATAAAATGGATGAGTGAGAATTATAATTCGGACATTTCTCTTGAAACCATGGCCACCTATATCGGATGCAGCCCAGCTTATACAAGCAAACTATTTAAAAAAGAAACAGGATGCGATATCATCACATATTTGTCTGGTCTGCGCATTGAACACGCGAAAGAACTACTCTGCACAACACAAATAACTATTGCTGAAGTAGCAGCCTTTGTAGGCTTTAATAATCAACAGACTTTTATACGTAATTTTAAAAAACTGACCGGTCTGACTCCCACTGAATACCGTAGTCTCCCAGATGGCTTACATATATCTGAGGAATCCTGACACATTGACCTATACTGCATTGCCTGTTGAGTAATTTTTCAGGTACATTAAAAAGAAATCCCGAAGAGTTTCCGCTCTCCGGGATTTCGTTCTGTTACATTTTTCAAGTGGTATAGTATACTTTCTCTACTGATATGATAATACATCAATATATGATGCCTCAAAATCATATTTGCTTTTGTTCTGAATTCAAAATATACTCTACTATCTCATCTTACTCCACCCAAGCCCCATCACTCCCCACATAATGCCCATCCGGCGTAGTGGTGTTAGTCAGCATGGCACCGTCCGGTCCCAGATAGAACCACAGACCATTCTCATCTACCTTCTCCCACTGGTTCTTTGCCATGGCTCCGTTGGAGCGCAGGAAATACCAGATTCCGTTGATCTGTCTCCATCCCTTAGCCATATAGGAGTTGGAATCAATCCAGTAAGAAACCCCGTCCAGTGTCAGCCATTCATTGACCGCCTTGGAGCCGTTGTCCTTCACGTAATACCATCCGGTGGCATCCTGGACCCATCCCTGGCCGGCTGCGGTCCCCGGACCGCTGTTTCCTGTGCTGTTTGTTCCTGTATTGTTCGTTGCTGTATTATTCGTCCCTGTACTGCTGTTTCCCACGGTCCCATTGCCTGCATTTCCAGTGCTGCTTGGGCCTGTCCCGCTGCTGTCTGAACTGCCCAGAGCCCCTGCCTTGGCCAGTTCAAATCCATAGTCAAACATGGACTTAGTATCCGTGTAGTGGGTGGATTTAGCCTTCATGACTACCGCGATCAGCCTTACCCCATCTTTTTCCGCTGCTGTCACAAGGGTGTTGCCTGCCTTGGAGGTATAGCCGGTCTTTCCGCCGATCACCCCTTCATAGTATCTGGAATCGCTGGGGTTGAGCATCTTGTGTCCAATGGACACGGTAAGCCCGGACGGGTTCTTAATGGTGGCGGGCAGACTGTATGTACGGGTAGAGGCAACGGTCTTTACAATATCATTCTGAAAAGCAGCCCTTGCAATCAGCGCCATGTCATGGGGCGTTGTGTAGTGGTTGGAGTCATTAAGCCCATGGGGATTTGTAAAATGTGTATTGGTACACCCCAGGGCAGCCGCTTTGGCGTTCATTTTCTCGGCAAACTGGGCATTGCTGCCTGCCACATGCTCGGCCAATGCATTCCCCACCTCGTTGGCGGATTTGAGAAGCAGGGCATACAGGCACTGGCGGACGGTCATCACATCCCCCTCCGTCATGTTGATGGATACCGCACCCGACTCCAGATTGGTGGTAGCAGTGGCAGAAAATGTAACCTTGTCGTCCAGCCCGCAGTTTTCAGCCACCAAAAGAGCTGTCATAAGTTTGGTGATGCTGGCCGGATAATACTTGGTTTCTCCGTTTTTGGAAAACAGGACGTTTCCGGTGGCCGCGTCCATAAGGACCGCACCCTCAGCCGCAACCACCGGCTGCTGGATCGCGGATGTGTCCACAGTACCGATATTTCCTGTTACGTTATTTCCTGTTGTATTATTTCCCGTATTTCCCTGGCTTCCGGTCCCCGGCGCCCCTGGGCTTATCCCATTCCCGGCCTCTGTGGGAGAGGCGCCGGATGAGGGCTGTCCGGCTGTGTTGTCAGCAGCAGGTCCGCTGGAAGATACCGTGCCTGCATCCCCGCTGCCCGATGGCCCCTGGTTGGACGCAGGGCTTCCCGACTGTCCCCCTGACTGGACGGATGCCACCTGGCTTTCCTCCAATGGGGCGATAACCACGGGGTTTGCGTACACTGCCGTGCTCATCAGCAGGGCGCAGCTTGTACATATACATAAAAATGATTTCCATTGTTTTGATCGCATCTGGCTACCTCTCCTATCACATATATCCTCTGAAAAACAAAATAAGTACACCGTCCTGTGCAGGAAGCATATGAAATGCCGTCCACAGGACAATGTACTAATCAGTATACCATACTTCCAGGTTACAAAAAACAACTATTTCTGACGATAAACTTACAAAAAAGTTATTATTTTTTAAATACCGTATATCCGTTTTTCTCCCGTTTTTTTGTCTTGTACAAAGCCAGGTCGGCATTTTTATATAAGGTTTCAAAATCCATGCCTGATCCAGGATAGATTGCAATTCCCACACTGGCGGAGACATTGCATTTCCCTGCCTCCGTGGTAATGCAGGTATGCAGGTCCGCAACCAGCTGCTGCACCTTCTTTTCAAGGCTCTCCATGCCTGTAAAGGGAATGAATACGGCAAACTCGTCTCCTCCGATCCGCCCCACAATATCGCCCTCCCTGAAATGGGACTGGATGTTTTGTGCAAACTGGGAAATGACAAAATCACCGGCGGAATGGCCCAGTGTATCATTGACATGTTTAAAATTATCAATATCCAGAATAAGGAAGGCATAGGAGCTGCCCGGTTCCGCCCCCTTCACCTGTTCGCTGATCATCTCCTCTGTTGCCGCCTTGTTATATAGCCCTGTCAGCGGATCACTCTGCATCTGCTCAAACAGCTTTGTTTCCTGCCGCTTCACCTCATCAATATTCTGGCGGTAGATCGTCATGCGCACGGAATTGTCCTCGCTCCAGAAATAGATGCAGGCCATAATCCGCATCCAATAATAGTCGCTTCCATTATTGGTGATCATAAAGTCATAGGTAAGGCTCTTAACGCCTTGGGAGTATGCTTCCATCACATGTTCCGGGGAAAATGTGTCCACATAGCCCCGGCGGTATTCCTCTTTGATCTGTTTATCCGCAATTATGTTCAGCGCTTCACTGTAAGGCGTTTTAACCGGTACTCCCAGGCTCTCAAAGTACCGCTCCGTGTTCTCCCCCACTGCGCAGTTGTGGGTAATGTCCAGCTCATAGATATTCTCGTACAGCTCTTTTGCCGCGTCCTGGCGTATCTTATTATATTCCCGCTCACGGGCAGTTGTAAGTTCAATGATCTGGGCATTGTACCGGCGGATCACCGTGGTGATGGTGAACAGGACCCCTGCCACGATCATCAATATGACCGCAATCCCCTGTTCCAGGGATTCCTTCATGTGCCGGTTCAGGTCTGTGGTATCATTCTCCACCAGAAGATACCAGTCCAGGTTCTCAATGTAACGGGATACCATATACCCCCTGCTCCTGTCGGCTGTATGCCAGAAAGTCTGCATCTCCTCCCTGCCTGAAAGCAGCTGATCCCGCATATCATCATAACTCCCATCATCAAACAGGTTCACCGGCTCATAGGACGTGTGATGGGTGGATATCTCCACCACACCGTTCTCATCCGCCAGTCGGGCCCGGACATTAAATTCATCCTCATAGCTTTTTAGCAGTTCCTGGAGATAATCCACCCTGAACCCCACACCCACAACGCCCATCACGGTTCCATCTCGGTCCTTGATCTTACAGTTGATGAATATGGTGATCTCATTGTCGCCGGCCTCATCATTATCGATATTCAGGGAATATTCATGAGGATCTGCAATAAAATCATAATACCATGTATTCTCCGGATTCCCCTGTTCCAGTACCCGGTCCAGTCCATTAAAATGATAATAACGGCCTGTCTGGGCGGAGACAAGGAATACGGAATCATAGGCATATTTTTCCCTGTAGGCATACAAATAGTCCCGCATGCTTTTGATAAATGTCTCATCCTCCATACGCGATTGTTCTTCTGCCAGAAATTCCTTTAAAAGACTGTCATTGGCCATGGTAAGGGAGACATTTACCGGTTTTGTAAAAATAGAATCGATCTTATAATAAATGCCCTCGGACGCCAGGTCCGTTACATCCTCCACATCCTTTTCAAATACCCCGATGTTGGCACGGTAACTGGTTATGGACGTAACTGCAAATCCCAGTATAATGATGGTACACACAAAAATATTGGTACGCAGTAAAATATTATTCTTCACACTCATGCTCCCCTCACCCTGACGTCCCTTTTTCCGAAGGATCAGGCTGGATACTCTTGATTACACTCCTATTCATGCTTATGCCCCTGCATGCACCCTTAGGAATGCCCCTGCATACCCCCCTGGGGATGTCCCTCCAGATATCCCTTTAGAAGTTCCAGTTCATCCATGTACAGGCAATTGGGCAGCGCGGCCTCCCTCACAGCTTCCATGCACTCATCTAGGCCCATCCACATAACGCTTTCCACCTCTTCCTCCTGGAGCTTAAGGTTCTCAGCCTCCACCGGCCTGCGGTATACGTATACATGGCTGTACTCACTGTCCTTAAACATGCTGCCGTAAAATTCTTCTTCCATATAACCTGTATGGATGCCTGCAAATTCCAGGTCCTCCTGCGATGCCTCAATACCCAATTCCTCCTTAAGCTCCCTGAGAGCGGTGGGAAGGAAACCGTCCCCTGCCTGGACATGTCCCGCGGAGGAGATATCATAACACCCCGGATAGGAATCCTTACATCTGCTCCGCTTCTGGAGCAGCAGGTCGAAACCGCCATAGGGCCCCTTGCGCACGATCCAAATATGGGCAGTCCCATGGATATCACCGTCCAGATGGACCATGGTCCTCTCCCTTACCCTTCCGGTCCTCTCCCCATGGTCATCCAGTATATCAAAGAGCTCCATCCTCTGCCCGTCAAGGGCTGCTTCCACCAGACAATCGTTATGGTAGGACAGTTTCAGTGAAAAAAACGGCCTGTCCTCATTCATCAGGCGGAAGAAGATCTTATCCCCCTCCCAGAGGTTCAGGCCCAGCACATCCTCCTTCTTTACCCATTCCAGCACGCCCTCGTTGCAGGAGATCATTTCCCCCTCATATTTGTCCGCAGTATACAGACACATGTACTCGGTATCCCAGCCGTCTGCCATGAAAGTGATCAGCCCCCTAAATCTCCATGAAGTGAGGGTCAGCCCTGTCTCCTCCCTCACTTCCCGCAGCAGGCACTCCTCCGGGCTCTCATTATGTTCAAAATGGCCTCCCACACCGATCCATTTATCCTTATTCACATCATGCTTTTTGCTGACGCGGTGCAGCATAAGATATGCGCCGTCCTTTTCTATATAACAAAGCGTGGTCATCCTGGCCTCTGTTCTCATCGCCTTATCTTCCTTTCTCATAAAAATACCCGCCGGAACAAATACGTCCCGCCGGGTATCATTATATACCATTCAAGGTTATTCTTCAATTGAATAGTTTGGAGCCTCTTTTGTAATATGAATATCATGAGGATGGCTTTCCTTCAAAGAGGCAGCGGAGATCTTCACAAATCTGGCTGTTTCCTGAAGGGTGGGGATATCGGATGCGCCGCAGTATCCCATGCCGGAGCGAAGTCCGCCCAGAAGCTGGAATACGGTGTCCTCCACCAATCCCTTGTACGCCACACGGCCTTCCACGCCCTCAGGCACCAGTTTCTTGGCATCTGACTGGAAGTAACGGTCCTTGCTTCCGTTCTCCATGGCTGCGATGGAACCCATGCCGCGGTATACCTTATACTTACGTCCCTGATACAGTTCAAATGTTCCCGGGCTCTCATCGCATCCTGCAAAGATGCTTCCCATCATACACACGCTTCCGCCTGCCGCAATTGCCTTTGTCACATCGCCGGAGTACTTGATCCCTCCGTCTGCGATAATGGGCACGCCGTATTCCTTCGCCACCTTATAGCAGTTCATAACAGCTGTAACCTGGGGCACGCCAATGCCTGCGACCACACGGGTGGTACAGATGGAGCCGGGTCCGATCCCAACCTTCACACAGTCAGCGCCTGCCTCGATCAGATCTTTGGTGGCCTCTGCGGTAGCCACATTGCCTGCCACGATCTGCAGGTCCGCAAATGCGTCCTTGATCATCTTTACGCAGCGGATCACATTAGCGGAATGACCATGTGCGGAATCCAGCACGATCACGTCCACTTTTGCCTTTACCAATGCCTCTACCCTCTCCAGTACATTGGCTGTGATACCCACGGCAGCGCCGCACAGAAGACGCCCCTGTTCGTCCTTTGCGGACAGCGGGTACTTGATCTGCTTCTCAATATCTTTAATTGTAATAAGCCCTTTTAAGTTAAAATCATCATCCACAATGGGAAGTTTCTCCACCCTTGCCTTGGCCAGGATCGCCTTGGCCTCCTTCAGGGTAACGCCTTCCTTTGCAGTGACCAGGTTCCTGGTGGTCATGCACTCCCTGATGGGGCGGTCAAAATCCTCCTCAAACTTCAGGTCACGGTTGGTAATGATACCAACCAGCTTCTTACCCTCTGTGATCGGTACGCCGGAAATACGGAACTTTGCCATCAGATCATTGGCATCCTTTAATGTGTGCTCGGGTGAAAGGTAAAATGGGTCTGTGATAACGCCGTTCTCCGAACGCTTTACGCGGTCCACTTCCTCCGCCTGATCATCTATGGACATATTCTTATGGATCACACCGATACCGCCCTGTCTGGCCATGGCAATCGCCATGCGGTGCTCTGTAACCGTATCCATGCCGGCGCTCATTAACGGAATGTTTAATTTAATCTTCTTGGTCAGGTTTGTTGTCAGGTCTACCTGGTTGGGAATCACTTCTGAATAGGATGGTACCAGAAGTACATCATCAAAGGTTATGCCTTCGCCGATTATTGTACCCATTTTAAAGTTCCTCTCTTTCTGCGTGTTTGAATTGAATTTGTTTTGCAAGAAACTTATCCTCAGTGGACAAGGGAACACACGGTTTTGCACCACAGATTTGCGGTTCTGCCGCGTTACTGTCACTGAGGGTATCTGTAAGATAGTGCTTGAACTGTCTCTTTCTTATTAGTATCTAATACTAGCAAATTTTATCATGCTTGTCAAATCAAATCAAATGGAATCATTCATTCATTTTACTTATAGGCCTCAATCAGCCTTTCTAATATTATTTCCCCTGTTTTACGATTGGCTTCCTGATGGAAAGAGACTTATCTTCCCTCTTGACAGATCTGTCTATACATAGTATATTGTATATATAGAGTATATACAATAAAAACATTAGGCACAGATGGCCAGTTAATGGCACGGAGGCAAAGCAGTGAATATCATTATCAGTAACTCCAGCGGAAAGCCCATCTACGAGCAGATAACATCCCAGATCAAGAACATGATCATCAGCGGCCAGCTCAGTGCAGGTGATCCCCTTCCAAGTATGCGGGCCCTTGCAAAGGAGCTGCGGATCAGCGTGATCACCACCAAGCGGGCATACAACGATCTGGAGCAGGAAGGCTTTATTGAAACAATAACAGGCAAGGGCAGTTTTGTGGCGGCCAAGGATACGGAGGTCATCCGGGAAGGAAATCTGCGGATTGCCGAGGAGTATCTTGCCAAAGCCGCGGAACTGGCCAAGAAAAGCGGTATTCCGTTAAAGGAACTGGTGGAAGTGCTGGAGCTTATTTATAATGGAGAGTGAGGAGACGTCCATGGAGAATGCGATCAATATCAGAGGTCTTTCCAAAACATACAAAGACTTTTCCCTGAAAGATGTGAATCTTTCCCTGCCCAAAGGCTCCATCATGGGTCTGATCGGTGAAAACGGCGCCGGAAAGTCAACCACGATCAAGGCCATGCTGGACCTTGTCCGGCGTGACAGCGGAACCATTGAGATCCTTGGGAAGGATCTGGATACCAGTGGAAAAGAGATCAGGGAGCAGATCGGAGTCATCCTGGGTGAGAGCCATTTTCACGAATTTCTCAATGCCATCCAGGTATCCAACATAATGAAACGGGTCTATGGCAGCTGGGACCAGAACCTGTTCTTAGATTATTTAAAGACATTTTCCCTTCCGGAGAAAAAGAAGATCAAGGAATATTCCAAGGGAATGATGATGAAACTATCCATTGCAGCCGCACTGAGCCATCATCCCAAGCTTCTTATCCTGGATGAGGCTACCAGCGGCCTGGACCCCATTATCCGGGATGAGATCCTGGATATCTTCTTTGGATTCATCGAGGACGGGGAGCATTCCATCCTGATCTCCTCCCATATCACCAGCGACCTGGATAAGGTAGCCGACTACATTACCATGATCCACGATGGTGAGATCCTGTTTTCAGAAGAAAAGGATTTTCTTATGGATGACATGGGCATCATCAAGTGCGGGGCCGGGGACCTTAATGAGCTTAAAGGCCTGGATATCGTAGGGGTCCGGCACAATGCCTATCAGGCAGAATGTCTGGTCCGCAGCAGACAGGAAGTCAGTGAGCTTTACCCGGATCTGATCATTGACCGGGCCAACATCGAAGAGATCATGTTATTTTATATAAGGGGGCAAAAACAATGATGGGACTGCTGATAAAAGATTTATATTGTCTGAAACAGAATGGCAAAAGCCTGATGTTTATTTTGCTCATATGGGGGCTGGTCTTCCTTCCCAGGGATGACGGGGGACTGATACTCATATCACTGTGCATGATGGTAAGCGCCATGCATATCTTCACTCTGGCCTCCTATGATAAGCAGGCCCGGTGGGATACCTACGCCTTAAGTATGCCCCTGACCAGGGCAAATATGGTTCAGGAAAAATATATCATGTCCCTGTTGCTCCTTGTCATGTCCGCGGTTGTCTCCACGTTTGTGGTCGCAATTGCCTGGCTGATCCGCACAGGAGGAATGGAACCGGATTTTATTCCTTCCATAGCCGCCACCCTGGCTGTGGGCGCGGGCATTTCCCTGTTCTACACTGCCCTTTCCCTGCCCCTGTCCATGTGGCTGGGCGTGGAAAAGGCCCGCTACATCCCCAGTGTGCTGTTCGCCCTCATCTTTTTTACAGCCGTCATCATGGTTAGAAGGGGAAGCCACATAGGGCTGCGGGCAGACCATCTGATCGCATTCGGCCTGGGGGCTCTTATCCTGTCCGTGGCCCTGTTTATCATCTCCTATTTTATCTGCCTGTTCATCTACGGGAAAAAGGAGTTTTAACCCGCAATAATTACAGCCTGCATACGTGCAAAATCCGGATCACCCCGGAATGGAAAAGGGCGGTATCGGTACTGATTCCTCAGTATGGATACCGTCCTTCTTTTAATCTGTCACATATCATATGGTTTATACCACCACTTTGCGCGGATATGCCCTGCGCATGGCCCCGATCATCTTCTCATTGGGCTCAAACAGAACCTTATAGTTCTCAGCGCCCTTCTGGTACATCATGGCATAGACCTTGGCGTCCCTGCGGCCCGAGGAAAAATCCTTTATCTTGGCTCCCTGTCTCTCATAATCCTTGAGCACAAAGGAATCTGCCGGAGCCACAATCTGAACATCCTCCTTGTCACAATCAAACACCCTTTTCCTTCTGGCCCTTCCCATAATGCGGTCCACGGACAGACCTCCCTCAGCAAAAAGGTATTCATACTCCACGCTCATGTTAAGAAATACAAAATAGGTGGCAGCTCCCACTGCCAGCATGATGATTACACCCAGAACTGTCTGCAGCGCTGTCAGCACAGAAAAAATACAGAGCACGATCATCAGGATCTTTACAGGAACAGCGTAGCCCGGATCTTTTCTCTTTACCAGCCACTCCACATAATTGTCTTCACTCATATGGTCTCTCCTTTTATCATTTTGCATACTCCCCATTATACAATATTTCTCTGTATAATTCCAGAGCGTGTTTGAAAATTGCATTCTAAGGCATTTCTCTGAGAAATGTAATGATCCGTTCCATGTTTTCCACCGTTTTCCGGTTAATGAAATGTTCAATTTTCTCCACCTGTTCCAATTCGCAGTCTGTGTGGTTCAGAGCACAGAAAAAATCATGGAGCACCCGGTGGCGGTGAAGCAGATAGCGCCCTGCCTCATGCCCCTTATCCGTAACCATGATGCTTCCGTATTTCCTAAAATCAATATATCCCCCTGTTCTCAGGTTATCCAGCATCTTGGAGGCGGAGGAAGGGCGCACATGGAGGCTTTGAGCCAGCAGGCTCACCCGGATGGGGAGTCCCTCTTCCTCCATGCGGCAGATCATTTCCAGATAATCCTCCATGGAGGAGGTCAGCTGGTCCCCACTGGACCGTTCGTATCCCTTCAATGTATAGAACCCTTCATTTCCCAGATCGAATCCATTATTTTCATGATTTATATCCTTGTTTGTAACCAAAGTCCACCTCCTGCAATACACTATGAGTAAGAAAATGTTTCCTTATCCTAATTTATTGCGAGGTATTGTAATTATGAAAGAATTTCATTGTCTGAATGATATAAAGCCCGGTCAGAGGGCGCGCATCAAGGAGCTTACCGCCAATGGGAGCATCCGCAGAAGGCTTTTGGATATTGGTCTGGTAGAGGACACAGAGGTGGAGTGCCTGGGAAAGAGCCCTCTTGGAGATCCCTGCGCCTACCTGATCCGGGGCGCCGTCATTGCCATACGTTCTGAGGATTGCAGGAATATCCTGATTTATGAATAATCATCTAAAAAAATTTAAAGGAGTATTAAAATGGGGCTGACCAAACAATCTGTCGGAATGGGCGCTGTCGATTCCGGTTTGGAGATCAAAAAACAGACACCTGAAGATAAAGTCATTGCCATAGCGGGTAATCCAAATGTTGGAAAGAGCACCCTGTTCAACAACCTGACCGGCATGAACCAGCACACGGGAAACTGGCCGGGCAAAACCGTAACCAATGCCCAGGGGTACTGCAAAACCGGAAAAAACGGGTATGTCCTGGTGGATATTCCCGGAACCTATTCCCTCATGGCCCATTCGGCCGAGGAGGAAGTGGCCCGCAATTTTATCTGCTTTGGAAAAAGCGATGGTGTAGTGGTGGTCTGCGATGCAACCTGCCTGGAACGGAATCTGAACCTGGTCCTCCAGACCATGGAAATATCGGACCGGGTCCTTGTATGCGTAAACCTGCTGGATGAAGCCGCACGCAAGAACATTACCATTGACCTGGATCTGCTCTCCGAAAAACTGGGCGTGCCTGTGGTGGGCACGGTTGCCAGAAAGAAAAAGAGCCTGGAACGTTTTCTGGCAAAACTGGATGAACTGGTAGGGCAACCGGCAGCGGACCAGGCGGATAATCTGCCGGCTGATCCGATCTCTGATCCGGCAGATCATTCGATAAATGATCCAATCGCTGACCCGGAGGATGATCCGATGGAGGATTTGGTGGATGACCTGATGGAAGATTTTATGGATTCCCCGGCGGACGATCCGGCGGACGATCCCCTGCCCAAGGATCCGGCGGGGAAATCTGAGGATGACCCAAGCGCCCAGTCCATGGAATCCTCCATGGCGGTCCCCATCATCAACACCGGCGGATCCGGCCATTTTCAGATCCAGTATTCCCCCATCATAGAGCAAGCCATCTCCCTGGCGGAGCCGGCAGTAAGGGCACAGGTGGGAGGAAAGCTGAATTCCAGATGGCTGACCTTAAAGCTTTTGGACAGCGATC
This sequence comes from Clostridium sp. FS41, assembly GCF_000954015.1. Lineage (NCBI taxonomy): Bacteria > Bacillati > Bacillota > Clostridia > Eubacteriales > Clostridiaceae > Clostridium > Clostridium sp. FS41. The sequence continues at coordinate 1,106 of NZ_JYHN01000025.1, read as the reverse complement.
CCTCCCTTATGAAGGAGCTGAAGGAATACCTGGGAGAGAATATACTTGAGAAGCCCCAGGTGGCCCAGGCCCTGGAGCAGGCTAACGGTCATCTGGCCAAATACGGTGTTACAAGGGAAATCCTCAAGGACCGCGTGGTAGCTGCATTGGTGGCCTCTGCGGAAAAGGTATGCCGGGATACGGTTCATTTTAACAAAAACGGCTACAACGAAGGGGACAGGAAGTTAGACCATGTACTCACCAGCCGCTTTACAGGATATCCTGTGATGATCGGAATGCTGGCTGTGGTGTTCTGGCTGACCATCACCGGAGCCAATTATCCGTCTCAGATGCTGGCCGATGCGCTGTTTAGGGTCCAGGACCTTTTGACAGAAGCATTTATGGCCATGGGCGCTCCCCAGTGGCTCCACGGCCTGCTGATCCTTGGAGTGTTCCGGGTACTGGCATGGGTGGTATCCGTAATGCTGCCCCCCATGGCGATCTTCTTCCCCCTGTTCACCCTGTTAGAGGACTCCGGCTACCTGCCCAGGATCGCCTATAATCTGGATAAACCATTTAAAAGCTGCCATGCCTGCGGCAAGCAGGCTCTTACCATGTGTATAGAGTTTCTAAACTTGTAAACCATTTCTTTCCTATATAATAGTAGGTAGCCTCAACCACATCCATCCCCCGCCTTATTTTGGCAATAAGTACCAGCACTGGAAACAAACAACCAGTGCTATAATCAAAGAAAAAAGGGGGATTTTTACAATGGATGTCGAACCAAATCTATGCTTCGGACAATTGGAAACAAAATGGTCCTGGAAGAATAAACGCTACGGGAGGATCTGGAAGTGCACCTGCGAGTGCGGCGGGTACTGTTATGTAAAGGAGGAGGCCCTTGTGATGGGGATCGTAAAGGACTGCGGGGGTATCTGCCATCAAGATGCGGTCAAGCGCGTAAGGAGAGTTAAAAAACCTGGAAAGCATACATAAAATAAAAATGGCGGAACCGTTCATTCGGCTCCGCCCATTACATATAATCATACGGCGACTTTCTCCGCTCCCCTGACCGCCTCGGTATCGCTGCTTCTGCTTCCTCCAGAGTTCTGTACAGCCTCTTCTCC